>CAYYRB010000010.1:10867-27027 GCA_964473995.1 uncultured Candidatus Competibacteraceae bacterium
AATTTCAAAAACGTGCCCGAATGGCATACCATCCGAGGGTTTACATTGCGGTTATTCGGCCTGAAATTTTTCTAAGGGCATACCGAAACGAAATGCTTTGAGCGATTTGGGCACCAATTTTTTATAGGACATCTTTTTTTTGTGCATCCACATGGGTCAAGGTGCAGATAAGTACAAAAATCAGGAAGCTTACTTTTTTCAGGTTACTTCATTTTGAATTATGATACACGTTGACGGACAATTTCAAACATGGCGACGGCTCCTGCCGCGGAAACATTGAGGCTTTCGGTGGAACCTGGCATCGGTATTTTGGCGGATGCGGAGCACATTTTCAGATATTCGGGAGAAATACCGTCTTCTTCTGAACCCAGGACAATCGCCAGCGGCCCCGAAAAATCAGTATGAAATACATCTGCCTCGGCCTTTTCGGTAATGCCGATTAATTTTATTCCCGATTCGATTAAAAAGGCCAAGGTTTTTTTCAGGTTGTTGCTTCGGCAGAGGTTTAAGCGGAAAACGGCCCCTGCCGAGGATTTTACCGCATCTGCATTTACTTCGGCCGCCCCTCTGGAGGGTACTAACACCGCATGGAAGCCCGCACATTCCGCCGTACGGCACAAGGCACCGAAATTTCGCACATCGGTAATGCGGTCCAGCACCAGAATGAGCGGATCTGTTCCGCCTTCAAAAATAAAGGGAATCACGTCTTCCGCATTTTGCCAGGTGACCAGTGATCCGTAGCAAATGACGCCCTGATGATTTCCGCGTATCGTGCGGTCGAGCTTTTCGGCGGGAACCTCCTTTATGGGAGTCCCGCGTTCCGCGGCCAGTTTTCGTATTTCCTGCACGTTATGGCCGGTAAGCCCTTTTTTCATCAGGATTTTTTCGGCACCGCCTCCGGCACGCAGAAATTCCAACACGGGGAAAATACCATAAATAAGCCCTGAACCGGATTGATTTTCCAAAGATGTAGTTACTTAGTTCAAATCAAAGGTAACGGGATTTATTGAAATAAGGTGGCCGCTATGCCATCCGCCTGCAACCAGCCCTCTCTGTTCAGTCGTATATGACCTTCCTCTTTCAGCAGGTAGTGGTCGGGAATTTGCCGCAGATTATCGAGTAATTTCTGCCAGTCATTCTCGCCAAACCGACTTGAAAATTCCAATCGGTTCAGTCCTTTTCGGGTGCGCAGGCGGGTAAGTATATATTCGTTGTAAGCCTCCTTGGGGTTTAGCAGCTCTTCGGTGAAATAATCGGTTGTCCCGCTTTCCAGGGCGGCAATATAGCGTGCGTTGTTCGCTATGTTCATCCTGCGCCGTTGCGCCCTGTAGGAATGGGCTGAAGGCCCTATACCCAAATAAGGGTTGTTTTCCCAGTAGGCTGAATTGTGGCGGCTTTCCATTCCGGGCAGGGCGAAGTTGCTTACTTCATAATGCAGATATCCCGCTTTCTCCAGAAAATCGGCCATAAAAAGAAATTGATCGGCCGTTTGGTTTTCGTCAGGGGCTTTTTTTTGTTTACGCCGTATGCGATGAAACAAAGGGGTGTTTTCCTCCACGGTAAGAGCATAGGCGGAAATGTGCGGAACCCTAAGAGAAACTGCTTTTTCCAAGTTGTTTTTCCATGTGGCGTGACTCAGGCCGGGTGTGCCGTAAATAAGATCAATCGTGATGTTTTGAATTCCGCTTTTTTGAGCCTGACGAATGGCCTGTTCAGCCTGCATGGTATCGTGAACGCGTTCCATGTATAGCAGATCGGTAGGATGAAAGGACTGCACGCCTATGGAAAGTCGGTTTACCCCGTTTGTTTTCCAACATTCCAACAATTCATCCGAAAAGTCATCCGGATTTGCCTCCACGGTAATTTCTGCCTGTGCATTTACCCGGTAATGGAACCGAATGGTATCCATCAGGGCGGTAAATTCTTCCCTGCTGAGCATACTCGGAGTTCCCCCGCCAAAGTAGACGGTTTTTATACTTTCCTCTGCTGATTCGCCGGCCCGCAAGACCAACTCCTTGCGCATAGCCTCCACAACCCGACTTTTCAGTACGGTGGATGTGGAGAAGTGAAAATCGCAGTAATCGCAGGCTTTCCGGCAGAAAGGAATATGCAGATAGAGGCCGCTCAAAGAAGCAGGTTAACGGATTCCGAGTTTGGCTTTTACGGCCTCCGTAAAATTCACGGTGTCTTCGGCAAAAGCAAATACATCGCTGAAGAAAACTGCCGCCGCGCCCCGTTCACGGGCTACGTCACGCACTGCCGTGTTCAGCTTCTCAAAAATCGGTTTCATCAGTTCATTTTGCTTCGCTTCCAATGTTTTTGCTCTTTCCGTTTCTAAATCGGACAATTCTTTTTGCAGTTTTTCCAGCCTCGCTACTTCTTTGTCATATTCAGTTTTGCTCATGTTGCTGGTATTTATCCGGGTGGAAAATGCGCGCGACTCCGCCTGAAATGCCTCTCCTTTGTTTTTTATTTCGGCATCCATCGCCTTGGAAACTTCTTCCATTTGGCTGTTCACGGTCTTCGTTTCGGGCATGGCTTCCAATATTTCCGCTGAGTTGATAAACCCGTATTTCTGCGCGTGGAGCCCGGCAAAACCGAGCATACATAGGGCAACGACAAGTGACTTTTTCATGCTTTTTTTATTTGGTTCAAAATTAACAAAACCCTGCACAATAGGTGTGCCAAAGGTTGTGTTCGCATACACTTATGCGTACTTTCGTGGCATGAAACGGCATTTGTTTTATACTGCAGCGTCCGCACTTTTGCTTTTAGCTGCTTGCGGAAATCGGTTAACCAATCAAAAACAGACAAACATGACGCAGGATCCACACAGTTTTGCCCGGCCACTTGATGCAGTAATTACCCACGCGAGGCTTTCTCTTTCGGTAAATTTTGAGAAGAAGGTAATCAGCGGTTCAGTCTCATACGATATTCAAACAGCGCCCGGAGCGGATGAACTGATTTTGGACACCCGGGATTTACTTATCACTAAAGTGACCTTGAATGATGATACCTTGCCGGCGCCCTTTTCCACTGGTGTTCCTGATGAGGTGCTCGGGGCCGCGCTCACCATAAAGATAAAACCGGATACCCGGCGGGTGAACGTCCATTATCAAACATCTCCAGATGCGGCGGCTCTTCAGTGGTTGGAGCCTTCGCAGACGGCCGGAGGGAAATTTCCTTTTCTCTTTACCCAGTCTCAGGCGATTCTTTGCCGCACCTGGATTCCCATACAGGACAGTCCAGGAATTCGGTTTACCTATGAGGCCCGGGTTCAGGTGCCTTCCGGGTTTATGGCGGTGATGAGTGCCGAAAATCCTACTTCGGGGAAGGAAGATGGAATTTACACATTCTCCCAGACAAAAGCCGTACCTGCCTACCTGATGGCACTGGCTGCCGGTGATTTTGACTACCATGCCTACGATGAGCGCACGGGTGTTTATGCGGAACCGGTAACCATGGCCGCGGCCAAGTTCGAATTTGAAGAAACCCGCAACATGCTGGATGCCGCCGAAGCATTATACGGGCCATATGACTGGGGCCGCTATGATATTTTGGTGCTTCCGCCTTCATTTCCCTTCGGAGGGATGGAGAATCCCTGCGTTACGTTTGCCACTCCATCCATCATTGCGGGCGATCGTTCACTCAATTCACTGGTGGCTCATGAACTGGCGCACAGCTGGAGCGGCAATCTGGTCACCAACCGCACCTGGAACGATTTCTGGCTGAATGAAGGATTTACCGTGTACTTTGAGCGACGCATCATGGAAAGTCTTTACGGACGGGATTATGCCGATATGCTCGCCGTGCTGGGTTATGGCGATCTTACCGAAACCATCGCGGAGATGAAAGAATCCGGTCAGTGGGATGATACACGACTTAAGCTGAAGTTGGAGGGTCGTGATCCGGATGATGGCATGAATGACGTGGCTTATGAAAAGGGCTATCTGCTTTTGTGCCATCTGGAGAAGGAGGTGGGAAGGTCCGCATTTGATGCTTTCCTGAAGGATTGGTTCCGTGAATTTGCGTTTAAAGGAGCGGATACCGAAGAATTTTTGGTCTATTTGAATGAGCGTCTGATAAAGCCGGCGGAGAAGAAAGTGACCACCGATCCCGCCAAATGGATTTATGAGCCGGGATTACCCGATGGGCATACCGCACCTTCTTCCGTACGGTTGCAAAAGATGAAGGACATGGCGGCGGCTTACATGCGGGAGGGCATTTCTGCCGTATCGCTCGATGGAAAATCGTCTCATGAAATTCAATTTTTTCTGAGGCAGCTGCCCGATGATCTTTCCGCGAGCAGAATGGCCGATCTGGATCAGGTTTTCCGTTTTACGGATGGAAAAAACAGCGAGGAAACCTTTTTATGGCTGAGGCTTGCCATCCTGAACAACTATGCCGATGCATTTCCGGCATTGGAAAAGTTTTTGACTACCGTAGGCCGCCGCAAATTTGTGAAGCCGCTTTATGAGGCTATGATAAAAAATCCGGCCACCGAAGACATGGCGTCCTCTGTTTATGAAAAAGCCCGTTCCGGCTATCATTCGGTTACGTACAACACGATTGACGGAATTTTGAATTGGCAAACCCGTCCGTAATTTCTCTTCATAATTTGGCAACGGTGACGAAAGTCATTTTTTGTCTTGCCTGTGAGGTTTATCTTCGTCACAAATAATACAACTCTCATGAAGAAAATCATCTGCCCGGTAGATTTTTCCGACAATAGTCTGGATGCTGCCCGTTTCGCCCTTCGCTTTGCCATAGCCGCCGAAGCTAAAATCAAGTTCATTTACGTATCCTCGGTATTGGTTCCCACGGGAGGATTAACCTACGGCATTTCCGTGGATACCCCATCCTATCACCTCAAACTGCGCAAGGAAGAATTGGAGGATGCCATAAATGAATTATACAAGGATGCCAAGCTGAAACGTGATTCCAAAATGTCGGTTTGTGAAGCGGTTGATTATGCCTCGCTGGTTCACGGCATCACCGAAACTGCCGAAAAATTCAAGGCTGATTTGATTATTATGGGCACGCGGGGTGCTGCCGGTTTGAAGCGTATTTTCATGGGCAGTGTTACGGCATCCGTGTTGGAGAATGCTCCCTGCCCGGTGATGGCCGTTCCTCCCCGTTTCAGTGCCAAATTTATCCGCAGGGTGGGTATGGCTACCGAGCTTACCGATATAAAGAAAGAAGTGAAGAGAGCCGTGGACTTTGTGAAAATATTCGGTGCCAAGTTGGATGTTTTTCATATCGGTGCCGATCAGCCCAAGGATATCAAGAAATTGACCGCAGAATTGAAAGAAAAAACGGGATATGAAGAGATCACTTACCATGAGGTGGTTCCGAAATATGAGGGGGATATAACCGGCGGATTGAATCAGTATGCCGCAAAACAAAAGCCCGATGTGCTCATCATGTTTTACACACAACGCAACTGGTTTGATAAACTTACCCAAATCAGCCGCACGAAAGAAATGCTCTTTCATGCGGATACAGCCGTTCTTTCCTTCCGCAGGGAAAGGAAAAAGAAATAATAAAAAGGCTATTAAGAATTCAGGGGCTGCCTCATTCGGGGCAGCCTTTTTTTATTAGGGTGCGCAATTACCTGCTGCACGTAATTAAACCCATTTTATGCATTATCTGGGTTAAAAAAAGGCGGTCTCCAGAGGGAGACCGCCTTTACATATAAAAATGTTGTTTTCTAATAAAATTTGTAGCGCATGTCACGTACTTCCAAAGCGCTGTTGAGGGCCTCCAACGACTCGGTAGCGGCACGTTGGCCCAGCATGCGGCTCATGTCTGCTTTCTGCTGAGGGCCTGCGGGGGGTACCGGACCTTTGTTGATGGCGTCAACCACGACCATATATACGCCATTCATACCTTTAAAAGGACCGATCAGTTTCCCCTGAGCACCTCCGGAGGCGGCGCCGGTAAGTGCGGGCTCGTAACCTGCTCCCGGAACGGCATAGGAACCAAAGGTGACATCCGTGGCAGGAGTTACCGGTTTCTTGATGGCTGCGGCAACTTGGTCTATGTTTCCCGATGCTGCCGCTTTTTTCATTTCTTCCATAAATTGAGTTGCCTTTTTATCGCGGATGGCAACGGGTCGGAGGTCTTCTTTTACCTCTTCGAATTTGGGTATGCCTGCACTGCGCGATTTGGTGATGATGGCTACCACATATTGGTTTCCGAATTGCTCAATGGCCGAAACCGTACCCACGTTCTTCTCAAAGGCCCAGCGAACCAGGCTGCGGCTTTCGGGTATTCCCATCACCGTTTTGGCATTTTCACGGAGAAAGTTATCCTCGCGGATCACAAACTGTCCCGACTTGGCCGCTTTGTCGAAATCTTCTACGGTTTTATTTTTCAGGGCAAAGTCAGAGGCGGCCGAATAGGCTGCTCCTCCCGTTTGTTCGCTGGCTTTAATTTCACGGGATACAAATGCCGTAAGTACTTTTCTAACAGGTACCGTTTTTTCCTCAGTCCGTATGATGGCAAAAGCATCTCCTGTTTCAGCCAAACGAACTTGACCTATTTTGCCGTTATAAGCAGTATCTACAATCGGATTAACTCCGGCTACCTCATAGGCAACCCAGCCGATGTTTCCGGAATCCTTAGCCGTAGTCGGATCTTGACTGAGCGTAACGGCTAATGCTTTGATATTTGCTCCGGCATTGATTGCGGCCAGAATGCTGTCTGCTTTTTCTTTTACTCCTTTTACTTCTCCGTTTTGCCCATTTTTGGCGAGAAGAATGGCGGTAAATTTAACACTGTCAGGACTGGTCATTTCACCCATTTTCTTCGCCATAACATAGGAACCGCCGTCAACATAAGGGCCGAACACGGCTCCGTCCGGAATGCGGAAGAGAACACTGTCCGCCGGTTTGCTGAGTTTTTCTTTGCGGAAATACCGGGGCTCGTTTTGTTGGTCTGAATTGGAAAATACAAAAGAAGTATCGTCGTCCGTAGTTTCGAATTCGGCTTTAAGTGCGGTGATTTGGTTGAGCAGATCGGCACTGTCTGCGGCGGTGGGAGTTACCGTAAATAGGGCAAAGCGCAAACCGCGAACGGCAAAATCGGAGCGGAACCGGTTTTTATTCTCTTCATACGCTTTTTTCAGGTCGGAGTCCGAAACTTCTACGGTACTGTCGGCCACTTCGGCATAGGCTTTTCCTACAAAGCGGATGTTGAAACGGTCTCCGCTTTCGGCATACTGACGGGCTATTTCTTTATCGGTGATGTAGAGCCCTTTTTCTATAAGGGTCTGGTATTTTGTTCTCAGGCGGTCTTTCTCCACCATAGATTCAATGTTGGACCATTGGGCCCGACGTTGTTTCCATTCAGTCATCTGCTCTTCGGTTACACCCGCTTCATCACTGATGAATGTGAGGAAGTTTTGCAACTGGTCAACCATAAATTCCCCGTTATCGGGATTGGTAAACTGCTGCCTGATGTAAGGGTGAATATACCGCCCGCCGATCATGTCTTTCAACTCATCCTGGCTTACACGTACACCTGCTCCTTCGTAAGCTTCGTTCAATACGTACTGATCGATGAATTCTTGCCAGGTTTCATCCAAAAGACCGTCACGGGTCTGGTCATCCACGGAAGAACCGCCTGTCATTTGAAGGTAAAAGGCTTCTTTTTGCTTAAGCCGCAGATCAAATTCATCAATCTTGATGGATTTGCCGTTCATCATTCCTACCGTAGTGCGGTCTCCACTGAAAAGATAACCTGCACTGGAAAGTAAATCGCCCAGAATAAAGGCCAAAATCGCTACCCCTATGAAAATCACTAGGAGTACGCCCATTTTGTTACGAATTTTGCCGATTACAGCCATAACTCAACTATAACTTTTTTAACAAGGGTGCGAAGATAATAATTTAACCTGTAATGGTAAATCTGTCAGGGGCTAAAAAGGGGATTTCTACCTAATTTCTTTCCGATGTGGCGGATTATTCTGTTTTTACTTTCAGTTTTACCTCATCAATTTTTCCGCCCGTTCTGGCCAGAATCTGTATTTCGAAATCACCCAACTGCAAAACGTCGTTTTCTTCGGGAAGACTTTCATATTCATAGGTTACGAAACCGGCCAGTGTATTGTAGTCCTCGGTTTCGGGTATCCGCAATTTGTATTTTTCGTTCAGGTATTTCACTTCCAGGCGTCCTGAAAATCGGTATTCATTTTTGGCGAGAACCATTTCCGTCAGATCTTCCGAGTCATGTTCATCCTCAATCTCCCCGAAAATTTCTTCCATCACATCTTCAATCGTCAGAATACCGGCGGTACCACCGAATTCGTTGACCACCAGGGCCATGCTTTTTCGTTTACCGATGAACTGGCTCAACAGTTCCTTTACTTGCATGGATTCCGGAACGATGAGCGGCGTGATCATTACCGAGCGTATGTCCTTGGGTTTCTTAAACAAGGCAAAAAGATGCACATACCCGATGATATTGTCTAAATCTTCTTCGTAAACTAAAATTTTGGATAATCCGGTTTCGACAAATTTTTGCCGCAGGTCTTCTACCGTGGTTTGTATCTCCACCGCTTCAATTTCGGTGCGGTGTACCATGCAATCGCGAACCCGGGTATGCTCAAATTCCAGCGCATTTTTCATGATGATGAATTCATGATCGATGTCCTCATTGGCTCTGGCCGAGTCGTCGGTGGCTTCCCGGAGCAGGTTGTCCAGGTCGGGCCTTCCGAAAACGGGTTGTTCCGTGCCCGGCGTATATCCGGGGATGATGCGAAGCATGCTTTCAGAAATCCAGGCGGCTACTTTCCCCACGGGAAATAAAAGCCAATAAAAAAGAATCGCCGGCACGGCAAATACATTGAGTACCTTATTGGGATTGATGCGGAACAGGCTTTTGGGCAGATATTCTCCCGTTACCAGAATCACGGCCGTGGAAGCCAGCGTCTGAAGTAGGGTTACCGTTTCTTCCGATTGGATGCCGAAGCGGTAATCCAGCAGGTTGGCCAACGGTTCCTGGAGCAGATTGGCAAAAAAGATGCCGTACAAAACCAGTACGATATTGTTGCCGATGAGCATGGCTCCGATGAAGGAAGAGGGGTTGGAGGCAAAAAACGAATTTATTTTTCCGGAAAGACTTCCCTGCTTTTTGTCCAACTCAATTTTAAGCCGGTTGGCAGAAACAAAGGCGATTTCCATTCCCGAGAAAAAGGCGGAAAGAAGAACAGTGATGGCGATGTAGAGCAGGATTTCCCCTTGGTTCATGGTTATTATATGGTTACAAAGGAAATCATTTTTTTGCCTCTCCGTTTTTTCGGAAGGCGATGTATCTGCGGATGGTTAGGAAAAGGGCCAATCCAAAGGCAATCAGATATACCCAGCCTTTTTCCATCCCTTTTGTTCTGATTTCGTATACGGCAATAATCAGCGCAAATAAGGAAAGAACTGACCAGGCCACGGTGGAAACGAAAAGATACTTTTTCATACATCATGGATTTTCCTCGGAAATGTAAAAATTGCCCTGCGGTTTAATGATTTTATATCGGGTGAATGATTCGTTTGCCCGAAGGCCTTCTCCGAAAAGCACTTCATCTCCCTTGGTTATTTTCACGAATGTAAACGTAAAGAGTTCGCGCAGGGCCGGATCGGCCGAATTGCGCCAAACCAATTCATCCGTTTCCAATTTTTCGCCTCCTTCATTCTTAACGATTACATTTCGATAGGCTTCCATCAAATCTGAGTTTCTGCGGATGATGGCACTGTCTGCATGCAGGGTAGACGTGATTTTTCCTGAGGGTGAATAAAAAGACACATCAATTCCCTTGGGCAGAACGGTAAAATTATCGGGCGGACCGTATTCTTTCAGAATTGGGGCCGTTACACGGGCTTTCAACAGTGCGCTGTCGCTGTATTCCATCACTATTTGGGTGCTGATGAGCAGGGGCAGTCTGTCTTTTTTTTCCAGAGCTTCAATTTCTTCATTGGTATTGCCGCAAGCCGGAAAAAGCAACATCCCGGCGAAAACCGGGATGTACAGAAAGGAAATATAGCGGAATGCTTTTTGCAAAGCGGTTACTTTTTAAGGCGGAGTCCTACCGTTTCCCCTATCCAGCAGCCGATGGAAATGGAATCACCTTCCTTGGCTCCGTCAAAGAAAACGTCTTGTTGCGAAGGATAATTGGCCCGGCAGCGTGCGGCTTGGGAATTGGCTCTTTCGGCCACCGAAGGATCGATGGATGCGGCCTGTACATATTTATCCACGGCGGCGGCATAAACGGCTCCACGCACTTTCAGGTCATCTCCGCCGCATGATCCGGCGCTGGCGGCATACATATCCCCGATAAGCATGTAGGGATCACCCCAATTGCTTTTCAGGCTTGCCGCTTTGCGGGCGTTATCTCGCGCCTGGGAATATTTTTTTGAATCGGCCTGTACTTTAGCTACGGTAAGAAAATACTGTGCTTTTTTATCCTGATCCGTTTCCAGCTCAATGGCCTTTTCAAAATAGTCTTCCGATTCGGCTACTTTATCCACGGAGATTAAGTAGAGGCCATATTTCACATATGCATCGGCACTTTTGGCGGTTTCCGCATAAGCCAGAAACAGGGGACCGATTACGGGATTTTTACGATACTCTTCTTTTTTGGCACATTGTTTCTTATCGAGATTGGCCGCAGCTTTGGAAAGCCAATCCGCATTGGTTTTGTTGGCTTCAAAACTTCGGGTGTAGTAAGCCAACAAAGCTTCACAATCTAAGCATTTCTCGGCAAATTTATCCACATTGGGCTGGGCTGTCTTCACCCAGGCGCTGTCTTTGGAAGCGGCAAAGTTTTTGGCGATGGCATCTGAAAGTAAAGCGTACAGATCGATGATGTCGTTGCACTCCAGATTCTTGGCTACTACCCGTTTTCTTTCCGCATACGCCATATACTGCATTACCACGTTGATGTCTTGCTTTTCTCCGGAAGCTTCAAAGGCGGCTTTGAGCAGATTGAATGCGGCCTCGGTTTCCTCTTTTTTCAATGCCACGAAATCTACGGCTTTACGGCTCAGGTTAGCTCCCTTTTCTCCGAATTTTTTGGCGTTTACATCAGAAAGGGCGATCCGTTTATCGTGTATGGCAAATAAAGTATCCACATACGCTTTTTTCAGCGTTTCATCCTGTGTTTTTTTGATCAGATCTTTGTAGAGGGTATTTCCATACACGTAAATTCCCTGGTATTGCTCAGGACAAGTTTTCCAGAGAAAACGCCAAGCCGGAAAGGCCAATTCGTAGTTTTTTTGTTTCATGTACTCAGACATGATGGAATATTGAGCCACGCACTCGGTAGAGTCGGCGGGGCTTACCTGAGCTGCTGTCCGCCCGGCGGTAAAGGTAATTGCCATTATGGCCAACATGCCGGTCATTATTCTCTTCTTCTTCATAACCTCGGGGTATTTATTTGAATTTATATGTTCTGAACCAATTATCTTTTAAGTTGAAGGAAAACACCACCCGGAACATCTGTTCCCTTGTAAAGGCATTTGAGGGAGGCAGGGAGTTCACATACTCGAAACCCACATTCAAAGACGACAACAGTTTTCTCTCAATAAGTGCATTGCTCAGAATCGGTATACCAAGTCCAAAACTTATGCCAATCTCTTTGAAAGGCTCACCCCCTGCTCTCAGGAAAGAATTGCCGTATCTGGCGCCCAGCCTGTAACTTATCCGATTCAGGATATTCTTGGTTTTTTTGGCATCGGGGATGATTTCACCGCCCGCGGAAATCCGCCAACTGTCTCCGAATAGGTTTTCTGCCGTTTCTTCCGGGTATCGGAACTCGCTCCAGCGGTTCATGCTGAAGTCGGCATTGATCATCCAAAAGTTGGGTTGGCCGAATGAAACACCTGCTCCGAACGAACTGGGCAGCCGTAATTTTACTTTCTGTTTTTGGGCCAGGGTATCCTGTGCATAAAATTGATCGAAAAGTTCACCCGTAAAGTAGCGGGCATAAGCCGTCCGTTTGGCGGCCATGTTTTTCCCCAATGCATAAGTGGCCCCTAGGATAAATCTATATTTTTTCTTTACGGCTAATTCGTATTGGGCACCGAAATCCACACCGAAGTCAGCCATGCGCAGGCCTGATACTTTCTGAACGTTACTGCTTCCGAATCCGGAAGGAAAGAAACTTGTTTTCAGGCTTTCGATGTTACCTATGTAAAAATAGGCGTTGAATCCGACGCTGAGTCCTTTAACGGGCCGGCCTCCAAAACCCAGAAATACTCGGTCTGTACCGCCCCGGCCTTCGTAGCTGTAACGGATGTCAACCGTGTCGGGCTCTGCAATGAGTTGCTCGTTTGTGCCGAACTTGTAGCCCACGTTGGAAAAAGGCTGATAACCGAAAGACATGCCCAATCGTTCCTTCAGGATGGGTATGCCCAGTGCGATTTGATTGAAAAAAGCCAGATTGGCCCTGCGAAATTGATCATTTCGTTTTCCCGTGAGCGACTGGGTTTCAAAACCGAATTGAAGCTGCACATTGTCGAATGCGGAGTAGGATGCGGGATTGTAAAAGTTGATGTAGCTGTTGGTTCTTACGGCGTGGTAACCGCCGCCCATGGACGCCAGCGGAACCACCGGGTTCGCAACGGGCAGACCTACTCCCAGCTGCGAGTAGGGATTAAACGTTCCCTGTTGACTTCGTGCGGAAAGAATCCCGAGAAGGAGTAAGCCGATACCAAGAAGGCCTTTATGAATTAATCGGGAGTTTTTCTGCATGGTGTTTTTTTGTTTCGGCCAAACCGAGCAACACTAAATTTTGGGGCACAAATATGGCGTTTTTCAATCGGCCTTCAAAAAAAGAGGCATCTCCTCCCGTTAAAAGAATATTAATTTGTCCCATTTTTTCTTTATACCGTCCTATGATTCCCTCCGCTTCGGCCAATATACCCAGAATTACCCCCGCATGCAGGCTTTCCGATGTTGACTTTCCACTCAGGTAATCCGGGAATTGCTCCGGACGGCACAATAACGGAAGTTTGGCGGTAAACGTATGCAGGGACTGATAGCGCATATTCAATCCAGGCGAAATGGCTCCTCCCCGAAAAAAGCCCCCTTTTTCCACAAAATCAATTTTGAGGCAGGTGCCGAAATCCAAAATCAGGCTGTTTTGGTCCGGGAAAAGGGAGTATGCGCCTACCGCTGCGGCAAATCGATCAGGGCCTAATGTTTCGGGTGTCAGGTAGTCTGATTTTAGTGGAGATGGCAGCAGCGGGCTAAAAGCAGTGAGCCCGAAATCATGTTCCCAACTGTCTTTGAGTTCATCGGGCAGATTTCCTACAGATGCGTAAAATCCGCCTCGGATGGAAAATCGGGTATTCAGGATTTCAACCAGGGAGGAAAAACCCGCAATATCTTGGGTAAACTCAAATATGGCTCCCAAATTGTTGTCGGTAACCACGCCTTTGACGGCCGTATTTCCGTGGTCAATGAATAAAAAGTGAGGCAAGGCGTGTAAAAAATGAAGTTCAAATATACACGCATAAAAAATTATAGACTGTGTTTGGCTGCTTTTTGCAGTCTTAAATGTAATAAGGAGGTAAGCCAGGAATATTTTTTGCGCTAAAATTTTGTGATACCCGAATCCGTTTTATCTTTGCACTCCCGATTGAAGTTGGTCAGGTAGCTCAGTCGGTAGAGCAAAGGACTGAAAATCCTTGTGTCGCCGGTTCGATTCCGGCCCTGACCACTGAAAAAGGCTGTTGAAAAACAGCCTTTTTTATTTTCTTTGTTTGTATGAAAAGTTTAGCGAATGCGGATTTTTTTCATCAGGTGTATCAAGTGGTAAGGCTCATTCCCCATGGTAGGGTTACCAGCTACGGAGCCATTGCGGCGTATTTGGGCAGTACACGGGCCTCACGCATGGTAGGTTGGGCTATGAATGCCTCCCACAGCGCCGCTCCCGATTTACCGGCTCATCGCGTGGTCAACCGAACCGGTTTGCTTACCGGCAAGCATTTTTTCAGCGGGATAACCATGGCGGAACGTCTTCGGGCAGAGGGGGTGGAAGTAGCAGGAGATCAGATTGTAGATTTTCACCGCGTATTTTGGAATCCCGCAGATGAATTAGAAATTTACTAGTTGTTTGTTTCTTCACATCGCCAGGATTGAAAATAATATTCGCCGGCGGGCACATCGTTTTCTTTGATCCATCGCCTGTTGCAGGTTTCAAGAGTATCAATGTAAATGGTGTCGTTGGGGAAGGAGGGGCTGTCGGGTCCGTTGATCTGCTCCAGGCGGCATACCTGGCAATTTTTCCCACAGGAAAAGCAAATGGAAGCCAAAACAAAAAGCGGAATTGCTCCGTTTTTACATTTTATGTGATGGGTTTTTCTCATCGTTTACCTTTGTCAAATAAACAAAAAAGAAACATGTCTCAACCGATTACCCAGGATGCGTTTATCGGCGCGTTAAAAACCGTTGTGGATCCGGTGGCTAAAGAAGATCTTATTTCATCGGGCAAAGTGCGCTTTTTCGAAATACTGGATCGGACCGTCAATTTGGAAATTGAAGTACTCAGCCCGGCACTTCATGTGAAAAAGAAGGTGGAAAACGGGGTTCGGGAAGCCTTGTCGGCAGCTTTTGGAGATGATGTTGTCGTAAATATTACATTGACTGTCAACGTAACCACACGCAGGCCTGCGGGAACTGCCATTCTTCCCGGTGTGAAGAACATTATTGCCGTGGCTTCAGGCAAAGGCGGCGTAGGCAAGAGCACCATCTCGGCTAATTTGGCCGTGGCTCTGGCTAAAACAGGTGCAAAAGTCGGATTGATCGATGCCGATATTTACGGTCCCTCGGTACCTATATTATTCAATGTGGAAAACCGCAGACCTGATTTGCGGAAAATTGATGATAAAAATCTCATCATTCCCGTAGAAAGTTACGGAGTGAAACTTCTCTCCATCGGTTTTTTTGCCGATGTGGCCCAGGCTGTGGTATGGAGGGGTCCCATGGCTTCAAAGGCGCTTAAACAAATGTTTGTGGATGCCTATTGGGGCGAATTGGATTATCTGCTGATTGATCTGCCTCCGGGAACTGGAGATATTCACCTCACGTTGGTGCAATCGGTTCCCGTTACGGGGGCTCTGGTGGTTTCCACTCCTCAAAAGGTGGCTCTTGCCGACGCACGCAAAGGGGTTTCCATGTTTGCCTTGCCTGCCGTAAATGTGCCTGTGCTCGGTCTGGTAGAAAACATGGCTTACTTTACGCCGGCTGAATTGCCTGATCACAAGTATTATATTTTTGGTCGTGACGGAGTGAAAAAACTGAGTGAAAATCTGGATGTTCCCTTTTTGGGCGAAATACCACTCGTTCAAAGTATCCGTGAAGGCGCAGATGAGGGAATTCCGGTGGTGTGTGATGCCGAAAATCCGGCTTCCCGGGCGTTTATGGAATTAGCTGACCAGGTCATACGCCGGGTGAATGAACGTAACTTGGAAGTTCCTCCCACTCAGGTATCTGAAGTAACCCGGTTTTAATACATTTGTGTAAATGCAAGAAATATCCTCATCGGTTAAAGCGGCAGTGGAAAAGGCTCTGGAAGATATCCGTCCTTTTTTGAACAATGACGGGGGCGATATCACCCTGGTTGATATTACTCCGGATTGGGTGGTCCGTGTACGCCTTCATGGTTCGTGCAGAGATTGCAGCATGAAACTGATGACGATGCGCGCCGGTATCCTTGAGGCGGTGCGCAAAACCATACCCGAGATAAAAGATGTGCAGGAGTTTCAGTCATAAAATCCGTAGCTCAGGTCAATAAAAACCAGAAAAAAATTTTTCCCGTCGCTCCTGAGCACTACGCGCATCAAAGAGTCATTTTCCCTGAAGCGGTAGGCATAAATGGATTCTTCCCCTTTGATGATGTTTTCCCGGTCAAAAATCACGGACTCCTCATAGGCAGAATCCGCTTCGCCCGGATAGCATGCATCCAAAAACAGGGTGATGAAATCAAAAGTCTCCCTTGCTGCTTCAAAATCGGTTTGATAATAAAAATAATACTCGGCCGAAGCGCTTTTCAGGGTATCTCTCTCATACAGGTGAATGACCCTTCCCGGAGCCGGTGAGGACGGCAATGAAAGGGTGGATGAGTACATCCGGTATTGTTTCGCGCCGTCGGGGAAAATGCCCAG
>CAYYRB010000010.1:27127-44459 GCA_964473995.1 uncultured Candidatus Competibacteraceae bacterium
GGGCCAAATCCAGGCTGTTGAGGTAAGCATCCATTTTCTCACGCGGATCGGTTTGTGCGGAAACCGGATGAAATGCGACACTACTCAAAAATGTAAGAACGAAGATGATTTTCTTCATGGAAGAAATTGGGTAATAAGTTCCCGTCCGGCAAAGATGAAATGCAATCAACATTACTTGCGAACGGCAAGTTTCTGGGTCTTGGTACCCAAATCGGTTTGAAGTACCAGCTGATACATGCCAGCGGGAAGGTCACTCACATCGGTGTAGTAGCGGTTGTCCAATCCGGCCCGTATTTTCCCACGGAAAATATCACGGATAACGCGTCCGTGCATATCCGTCAAAAACAAGCGGGCGTCCAGATCGGTCAATGTATGAACGGGGATGCAGGTAATTCCCGCGGAGGGATTGGGGAATGCCGGTTTTTGAAATACCTCTTCACCGAATGAAAGCCCTGCATTGGAATTAGAAAGTATCCGGAACATCCACCGCCCGGTTGGCGCGGTGATGGGCCGAACCTGAGATTTACCCGAAACGGAAACCGCCGAAATGTAATACCAAATTTTGGTTCCGGCCGGTTGGGCGGGAATGGGTGCAGACCAGGTATGGTTTACCGGATCGGTCAGGTTCATCGATACCGTTTGAAAGGGCTGCAGGGTGTCGGTGGTGTAAAAAAGATTGGCAGACTGGATTCCCGAACGGTGGTTGATGTAGCCATTCACCGTGTATTGTCCGGTGGTTTGGTAGGTGTCTGACAGGCGTTGATGCGAAATCAGTAACGGATCTTCCACTCCTCCCGAGTGGGTAATGCAGTGGATGGCTCCGCTTTGCGAAATAATATTGGAGCCTTGGTTATCGCAATCAATCGGCACGATGGTATAACCGGGCAACGCCTCTTTGTATATGCGTACGGCAATTGTGTCAAATTCTTCGCGGTAGGAGGGGAAAATGAGCGTTTTATTTACAAAAACACTGTTGGTATAAGTGCGGTAGGCACCTCCGTTACTGGGCCATAAGCCTCCTGTGGAAGGTGGCACTGGAATCCGTATTACGCGGTAGGGAGTTCCGAACACGCTGGTGTAATTATCCAATACATAAAGCAGGTTGGCCTCAATCTGCGGACCGTCGGAAATACCCTCCGGGTATTCGCTCACCAGCAGGGTTTCTTCGTCCAGCAGTTTCATGTGCATATCAATATGATGAATACCGTCGTAGGGAAGAATCGGCATTTTGATAAAACGGGAAATGCCCATAAAATCGTCCATAATTTGATTAACCTGAGCCTCCGTTTTGGCCGTAACGTTGTATGGATTTCCGGGTTGGTTTTCTTCAAGAATCAATTCCGAAGCAAAGGCTGTTCCAAATCCGTCGCTCATGAAATTACCTCCCGTGTTCACCAGGTCTGAAGGTGCGGAGTAGGTTTGATAAAACGGCACACCCATCGCGGCGGCATCGTACTCTGGAATGGCATCGTCCAATGGTCTGGGTCTGTTGTAAATCCAATCAACCAACAGCATGGAATCCACATCATTTTTGTATACGGTATTGCCACCGTAGTCTCTCATCCAGATGGAGTTAGAGCCTATCTCAATATATTTTACATTGGTAAGTGGTATTCCGGCTCCCGTCAGGTAATTTTTTACTTGAGTGGAATCATCACAATGAATGTAAACCGTGGTTTCCGTGCGGGCTGCCCGTACTATTTCCGCTAAGATTCCCGGAAAGCTGCGCCAGGTGATGAATAAGGCCCTTGTTTCTTCCCACTCTGCCATGGTTCGCAAATTGCCGCCGGGCGGACTGGTAATTCCTGCACGTACACCACCCGTTACTTCTTGTATGTAGGCAGGCATGGCTTCCTGCTCTCCAGGAGCAAAACCTACAGGCAGATTTTGGGAAAATGTCTGCTGCATACAGCAGAAACCGATTAATACACAAATGAATTTTTTCATAAAAGATGTCTGATAAATGCAGTGCAAGGTACTTTTTTTGACAAAACTTTCCCATTCCGTCTTACATTTGGAATTATGTTTATTCAACGTACTTTTTGGGCCTGGCTTTGGGCATTATGCATCCTGTTTCTTTGTTTGCTTCCCGGTGAGGAAGTCCCTGACAGGTATCTGTTCAATGTAGACAAGATTTTTCACTTGCTTTCCTTTACTCTTCTGGTTTTTTTGATGATTCCTTCCTTTATCAGGCAATATACTTTCCGATGGCTTCGTTTTCATGCCGTGAAGTTTTCATTCGGCTTTTCTGTTTTTTTCGGAGGAGCAATTGAACTTTTGCAGCATGTAGGTGTATCAAACCGAAATGCCGAATGGATAGATTGGCTGATGGATGTGGCAGGGAGCCTGCTGGGAGTAGCCGTCTTTTATTTGGTATATGGATTTGGTCACACAAAAAATGAGCGATATGAAAAGTACAGATGAAACAAAAGGAGCCACCCGTTTCCGGGGTATGTTCGGGTTGTCCGTAGCCCTCTCGGTTTCTCTCCTCGCTTTTGAATGGAGGCAAGCCGCATCTTTATCCGGATATATTCCCGGCAAGCCGTCGGACGCCCTTTTTAAGGAAATTCCCGCCATAGATTTAAGCCGGTTGGAAAAGCCCGTAGTTCAACCCAAGGTGATGACTCAAGCTAAGGTAACCGAAGATTTTCGCATCGTGGTGCAAAAAGAACGTGAGGGATTGGAATCCGAACGAAATGAAGATGGAGACACCGGTTCAGTAGAAATTCCTTTTATTGATACAGGTGGAGAAGATGCGGAGAAACTTCCCGAAAATTTGCGCTATGCGGAATTCATGCCCGTGTTTGGCAGCTGCGGAAACACCGCTGATGAAAATGTGCGTGCGGCTTGTTCCGAACGGAATCTTTCTGAATATCTGAGAAAAAACCTTAGATTTCCGGAAGTTGCCCGAAAAGCGGGATATGAGGGTACCGTATTTGTTAAATTCATCATTGATGAACAGGGAAATGTTACCGATGTTGAAATACTTCGGGGGGTGCAGAGGGAATTAGATCAGGAGGCGTTGCGCGTGGTGAATGCCATGCCCAGATGGCTTCCCGGTAAGCAGGGAGCCAAACCGGTCCGCATTATTTATCAATTGGGAATCGCTTTTGCAATAAAGTAGTTGTTTTATTTCTGAATTCAAGTAATTTTACACCCGATAATACGCATATGGAATCAAGAAAAAATCCGGCCGTTGACATCGACAAAAAAAGAGGTTTCTTTTTTGCCGTAGGCCTAACCGTTGCCTTTTCATTCATGTTGGTTGCCTTTGAATGGAAATCTTTCAAGGAGGTTGTTTTAGATCAGTTTGTTACCGTGGAAATGGATAATTCCGTTGAGGAAATTGCTCCCATCATCATTCCGCAAAATACACCTCCGCCGCCTCCGGCAGCTCCGCCTCCTCCCGTAATCGAGGAACTGGAACTCGTCGAAGACGATGTGGAAGTAGAGGATGTTACTGTGGACGTTCAGGCTCCTGATGAAATTTCCGCACCCGTGGTTACCAATACTCAGGTGGAAGAAAATGTAAATGATAATGAAGTATTCATCGCCGTGGAAGATATGCCCCGCTACAAAGGATGCGAAGGAATCAAAGACAACGATGCCGCCTTCGAATGTTTTCAAAAGGAAGTGGGCAAGTTTCTTGGTAAAAACATCAACTACCCGCAAAAGGCCAAAGAAGCCAACGTGGAAGGTGTGGTTTATGTAAACTTTGTGGTGGATCAGACCGGTAAGGTAGCTGATGTGAAACTGCTTCGCGGCATCGGGTTCGGTTGTGATGAAGAAGCTACCCGCGTGGTAAAATTGCTTCCCCAGTTTACCCCAGGTAAACAACGCGGAAGAGCCGTGAAGGTTTCTTTCAACCTGCCCATTAGCTTTAAACTTAGATAATTCATTTTTTTTAACTTGTAAAAGCCAACTCCGAGGGGTTGGCTTTTTTTGTATAACAATTTCATATGTCCACGGAAAAATCTGCATTACTCAGAAAGTTGCCCGCCAAGCGTATTTTGATTTTGGATGGGGCAATGGGAACCATGATTCAGCGACACAATTTGCAGGAGGCCGATTTCAGGGGAACGCGCTTTGCTGATTTTTTGCATCCCCTCAAGGGTAATAACGATTTGCTTTCCATCACCCGGCCCGATATCATTCAGCAGATTCATGAGCAATACCTGGAGGCGGGAGCCGATATCGTGGAAACCAATACGTTCAGCTCCACAAGCATTTCCATGGCTGATTACCACATGGAGGATCTCGTGTATGAATTGAATTATTCTTCTGCCAAGCTGGCGCGCGTTGCAGCAGACAAATATTCGGCACTTACCCCGGATAAACCGCGATTTGTGGCGGGTGCGCTCGGTCCTACTAATAAAACGGCCTCTCTTTCTCCTGATGTGAATGATCCCGGCTACAGGGCTATTTCGTTTGATGAACTGGTGAAGGCATACGGTGAGCAGGCCAAGGCTTTGGCCGAGGGCGGGGTGGATATTTTTTTGGTGGAAACCGTTTTTGATACGCTGAATTGTAAAGCGGCGCTTTTCGCCATCAGCGAATACCTGGAAGAATCGGGACGTGATATTCCGGTGATGATTTCCGGGACCATTACCGATGCCAGCGGACGTACCCTTTCCGGGCAAACCGTGGAGGCATTTTACATTTCCGTGGCCCATGCCAACCCGCTCAGCATCGGAATCAATTGTGCCTTGGGAGCCAAAGAAATGAAACCCTATCTGTATGCGCTGGATCGGCTGGCCGATTGTTATATCAGCGTGTATCCCAACGCGGGTTTGCCCAACGAGTTTGGCCAATACGATGAAAGTCCCGAAGCTATGGCGGCTCAATTGGAAGAGTTTTTGCGGGAAGGTTGGGTAAGTTTTGTGGGAGGGTGCTGCGGTACCACGCCCGATCACATCCGGGCCATTGCCAAAACGGCATCGCGCTTCACCCCCAGAAAACAGGTTGAATCGGTAAACCAATAAAATCTCCTCATTTCGGGCTTTATTACTTTTGTGAACTTTATGCAGAAAGAAGGCATTTCCCGATATTTTAAGCTCAGCGGATTAGAGCCGCTTATTGTCACTCCAGAGAGTAATTTCATTAATGTGGGAGAGCGGTGCAATGTAACCGGCTCCAAGAAATTCCTGCGCCTTATCCGCGAAGAGAAATACGAAGAAGCGTTGGAGGTGGCTTTGGAACAGGTTCAAGGTGGGGCTCAGATTTTGGACGTTAACATGGATGAAGCCATGCTTGACGGAGCCGCCTGCATGACCCGTTTTCTCCATTTGTTGGCTGCGGAGCCTGATATATCTCGCATTCCCGTTATGATTGATTCCTCTAAATGGGATATCATCGTGGCCGGATTGAAGTGTGTGCAGGGAAAATGCGTGGTTAATTCCATCAGTCTGAAAGAAGGTGAGGAGACCTTTCTAAAGCAGGCCAATTATATCCGCCGAATGGGGGCTGCCGTGATCGTGATGGCCTTTGATGAGCGTGGGCAGGCCGATACGTATGAGCGCCGCACCGAAATCTGCAAACGCTCGTATGATTTACTCATCCAAAAGGCCGGTTTTCCGCCGCAGGATATCATTTTTGATCCCAATATTTTTCCCGTGGCCACGGGGATGGAAGAGCACCGCAACAACGCCCTGGATTTTTTCCGCGCCACCAAATGGATAAAGCAAAATCTCCCTTACGCCAAAGTCAGCGGTGGGGTAAGCAATGTATCGTTTAGTTTTCGCGGGAATGATGCCGTGCGCGAAGCCATGCACAGCGCCTTTCTTTATCACGGGGTAAAGGCGGGCATGGACATGGGTATCGTGAATCCTTCGCAGCTTGCCGTGTATAGCGATATTCCGGCCGACCTCTTGGAACGCGTGGAAGATGTGCTGCTTAACCGGCGTGACGACGCCACGGAAAGGCTGCTCGATTTTGCCGAAACGGTGAAAGCCAAAACCAAAGAAACCACCGCAGAGGAAGAATGGCGGAAATTACCCGTGGAGGAGCGTCTCTCTCATGCGCTCATCAAGGGAATTGACGCCTACATAGAACAGGATACCGAAGAGGCACGCCAAAAAGCAGCCCGCCCGTTGGAAGTCATCGAAGGGCCTCTCATGGCCGGCATGAACATAGTAGGTGATCTGTTCGGAAGCGGAAAAATGTTTTTGCCTCAGGTGGTGAAAAGTGCCCGGGTGATGAAAAAATCCGTAGCGTACCTCACACCCTTCATTGAGGCCGAGAAAGCCGCCGGATCCAGCCGTTTTGCCGGACGTGTGCTCATGGCCACGGTGAAAGGCGACGTGCATGACATCGGTAAAAATATCGTGGGGGTGGTTTTAGGCTGCAACAATTATGAAGTAATTGACTTGGGCGTAATGGTGCCCTGTGAAAAAATTCTGGAGGCGGCCCGGGAACATCAGGTGGATATAATCGGGTTGAGCGGTTTGATTACGCCTTCGTTGGATGAAATGGTTCATGTTGCTTCTGAAATGGAACGGCTGGGGTTTGACATTCCGCTGATGATCGGCGGAGCAACCACTTCCAAAATTCATACGGCGGTAAAAATTGAACCCGCTTACCGGCGCGGGGTTACCATTCATGTTTTGGATGCTTCCCGTTCGGTTACCGTGGTGGAGTCGCTTTTAGGCCGTAACCGCATCGATTTTTCTGAAAAGTTGCGTGCCGAATATACCGACATGCGTATCCGTCACGAGCGAAGCCGGGAAATCAAACAAACCCTGTCCATTCATGAGGCAAGAGCCAACCGGTATACCTGCGACTGGTCGCAGGCGGATATCCGTGTTCCCCAAATGACGGGTGTTCAAGTTTTTGAAAACTATGATTTGGCGGAAATAAGCCGATACATCGATTGGACTCCTTTCTTCCAGACTTGGGAGCTGGCCGGTCGTTTTCCCGGAATTTTGGATGATGAGGTAGTAGGTGAACAGGCCCGTAGTTTGTACCAAGATGCGCAGGACATGCTGGAAACCATCATCAGGGAGAAATGGCTGAGGCCGCGTGCCGTTATCGGTCTTTTTCCGGCCAATGCGGTTGAGGATGATATAGAAGTTTATGCCGACGAGTCGCGTACTTCTGTTTTGGACGTGAGTTATGGTCTGCGGCAGCAGAATAAAAAAGCGGGCGGTCAGCCCAATTATGCGTTGGCTGATTTTGTGGCACCCAAGTCGAGCGGCCGGGCCGACTATCTTGGAGCATTTGCCGTAACGGCAGGGATAGGAATTGAAGCTCATTTAGAGCGATTCGAAAAAGAACATGATGATTACTCTTCCATTCTATTGAAAGCCCTGGCTGACCGGTTGGCCGAGGCCTTTGCGGAACTCATGCATGCCCGCGTACGTCGCGAGTTTTGGGGTTATGCCGCTGATGAAAATTTAGACAATGAATCCCTAATCAACGAAAAATACAGAGGGATACGACCCGCCCCGGGCTATCCGGCCTGTCCGGACCATACCGGGAAACCCACGTTGTTCAGTTTGTTGGGCGGCGAGGAAAAAACGGGTATTTCGCTTACGGAATCGTTGGCCATGTACCCCACAGCTTCGGTGAGCGGATGGTATTTGGCACATGAGGAATCAAAGTATTTCGGCTTGGGCAAAATCGGACGCGATCAGTTGAAGGATTATGCCGGCCGGAAAGGGATTACGGAAGCCGAGGCTGAGCGCTGGTTGCGGCCTGTATTGAACGACTGATTATTGTCAAGATGTAATCAGGGTAAAACCGAAATTCGGACAGCCGGCGGAAATCTGATTAGAATGATTTAGGATACCAGGGACATCCCTCGCTAGGTTGTTTCCTTGTGATTTAAAAGGTCGCGTCGGAGTGAAATGTTCTTCCAGCTTAATGCCTTTCCGGCGGTTCTGTTTTGGGTAAATGTACCCGTGTGGACCAACGTCTTGCTTTCAATCAAATCTGCTTTGAATTTTTCAAAATAGCTTAATCCTTTAAACATGTCAGGCATAACGGTTGAACTGGCTTTTATTTCCACTAAATTTAAATTTTCCGAATGTTGCCAGATGCAATCCACTTCGTGGCCTACGGCATCCCGCCAAAACCAAAAATCAAGCAGCAAATGGTGATGGTAATTTTGTTTTAAGTATTCATTGATTACATAATTTTCAAACAGGTTTCCTTTGTGGACACTGATTTTTAAACTTGACGCATCATTTATTTTGAGCAAAAAACACAACAGACCCGTATCGTAAAAATATAATTTGGAACTTTTTGTAATCCGCTTGTTGAAATTGGCATGATAGGGTTGCAACTGGTAGATGATGTAGCTGGTTTCTAAAACCGAAATCCAGGATTTTGCAGTAGGTTGCGATATGCCGCATTCATTGGCAAGTGAGTTTAAATTAAGCAATTGGCCTGCCCGTGCCGCACACAACGATATGAAATTTCGGAATTGCTTTAAATCTTTCACTTGTATGAGTTCCGATAAATCTCGCTCCAAATAGGTTTGAATGTAGTTGGAGTAGAATGCCTTTGGAGGTATGTCTCTGGCGTAAATGGCGGGATAAAATCCTTTCTGCAGATTGACGGCATAGTCATCGTTAAGCCAACCGGCCTGCTTCATTTCCTGGATGTCAAAAGGCAACAGCTTAAATAATGCCACCCGTCCGGCTAAACTTTGCGTTATGTTTCGCATCAGATGAAAATTTTGGGAACCTGACAAAATATATTGCCCCATTATTTTATCTTCATCTACCTTGGTTTGAAGATATGAAAATAATTCCGGAACTCGCTGTACTTCATCGAATATGATAAAGCGGTCATGTTCGGCTAAAAATGCGTTCGGGTCATTTAATGCGTAGTTCCTGTGATCCGGATTTTCTAAATTGATGTATTTGTACTTGGGAAATTGATTCCTTAAAAACGTGGTTTTCCCGGATTGTCTCGGCCCGGTTAAGGCTAAAATTGGATATTTTTTTAGATAGATATCCATCTCTTTTTTGATGACCCGCTTTATGTCCATAATAAATTCATTTACAAGGCAAATATAGCATTAACTTTGAAAATGTACTATAGTCTATTTTGAAAATGCACGATATATAACTTTGAAAATACACTATAGTATACTTTGAAAATACACAATATATAACTTTGAAAATACACTATTATTTACTTTAAAAATGCACGATGGTTTATTTTGAATTTATATCCTATTTGATTTTGAAAAATAAATGAGCCGGGATCGGCTATCTATAAAATTCATCCCGATGTCTTTGAAAAGAGCATCAGCCTTTTCCTGCAAAAGGGATAAGCTAAATTTTGCCATATCGCTAACGGGTGGTTCAGGAATCGCCCGGGATAGTTTATTTTTGGCACGTTATGCGTGCAGTCATTCAGCGGGTATCAGAGGCTTCCGTAAAAATTGACGGAAAGGTGAAAGGTAAAATAGGCCAAGGTATGGTCATTCTGTTGGGTATTGAAGAGGGTGATACGGTGGATGATATTACCAAACTAACCTATAAAATTACCCGCCTCCGCATTTTTGCGGATGAGGAGGGGAAAATGAATCTTTCTCTCACCGACATCATGGGCAAGGCGATGGTCATCAGTCAGTTTACCTTATTTGCTTCTACGAAAAAGGGGAGTCGACCGTCCTTTACGCGTGCGGCGAAGCCTGAGTTTGCCCGCATGCTCTATGAAATGTTTGTGATGCAGTTGGAAAAGGAAATTTCGGCCAAGGTGGTTACGGGCGAATTTGCCGCAGATATGAAAGTATCTCTCACCAACGACGGTCCCGTGACCATTCTGATTGATACCAGGTATTGGGAATGATGGAAGAAGGCTTTTTTGTGTATGAACACGGGTGTTAGTTTTTGATGAATGTTTCTGCTGTCATTACCGGGATATCGGCTTTTTTGTAATCTTTCAGGTTCCTTGTGAGAAGTACTCTGATTCCATTTTCAAGTGAACAATAATATTGGATTGCAACTTCGAAGTCTTTAAAATCAGAGTTCAGGGCGAGATCAATAATTTTATCATCAACGGCCAAAACGCGCACAAGCACCCTCAGCCTTGCGAGAATTTTTCTGGATTCATCCGCTGATTTTTGTTTGTTCAGGATATAATGGATGTTCGCAAAACTTTGGGCGGAAACGTAAATCTCTACTTTTTTTCTGTCCGCCAAGGTAAATAGGGTTGCCGCGTGCGGATAAAAGGGCATTCTTTCGGCCAATAGATCGTATAGTATATCCGTATCTACAAATACTTTTTTCATTTCGAATACTTCCGCTCCAAATAATCTCCGTAATCTTCTTTTTCATCGAAATTATCCGGAAGCTCAATTACTCCGGAAAGGCTTTTGACTAAGGGTGAAATCGGCTCTTTTTTTGCATTGCCTTTGGTTAGCATTTGAAGATATCCTTCTATAAGTTTGGACAGACTGGTTTTTCTGCTCTCTGCATACAGTTTGGCTTTTTCTATGGTTACTTTATCCAACTTTAAGGTTAATTTGGCATCCATGGCAGTTATTTGTACGTGCAAATTTAGGATAAATATACGTATAATTCAAAAAATGGTAAAATCTACAAAGCCCGGGAAATTAATACGGATCCACATCAAACAACACTTCTGCGCTGCGGTGGGACGGGTTGCCGTGAAGTCGGTCTGTGGCCTGCAAAATGAGCAGCTTCGCCTTACTCAGGTTTTCCACTGGGTTAAATTTCAGCAGGAGATCGAACAGATATTTATTACGCACGCGCCCAATGCCGGGCTGTTCAGGTCCCAAAACACGTTCTTTAAACACCTGCCGAAGATCACGGGCCAATGCTTCCGCCGCTGATTGCACATAGGTTTTGTCGGTGTGGCGCAGCGTAATTCGGATAAGCCTTGTGAATGGTGGGTATCCGAGTTTGTGTCGGTGGTGTGCTTCCTCATTCAAAAAACCTGATACTTCGTGTTCCACCACATGCCGTACCACATAATGCTCCGGCTTATAAGTCTGTAGCAGCACCAATCCTTTTTTGTCCCGCCGGCCTGCCCGGCCCGCTACCTGGGTCATGAGTTGGAATGCACGTTCGTTTGAGCGGAAGTCCGGAATGGAGAGCATTTCGTCGGCATGAAGAATTCCTACTACGGCCACAAAGTCAAAATCCAATCCTTTGGATACCATTTGGGTACCTACGAGCACGTCCGTCTGTTTTTCTGCAAAATCGCCTAAAATGCGGGCATAGGCATTTTTACGGGAGGCAGTGTCCAAATCCAACCGCGCGATTCGCCAATCGGGATAGAGCAGATTGAGTTCTTCTTCAATTTTTTCCGTTCCGTAGCCCTGCATCTCGAGCGATGTCCCACCGCAGGCACCGCAGCGTGCGGGTACCTGGGCCATGTATCCACAGTAGCGGCAGCGCAATTGGTGTATGGCCTTGTGGTAGGTGAGGGAAATGTCGCAATTTTTGCATTGGGGAACATGCCCACAGTCGCGGCATTCCAACAAAAGGGAGAATCCCCGCCTGTTTCGGAACAGAATGGCCTGCTGTTTTTGTGCGATGGCATTGTCCATGGCTTCCAGCAGCTGAAGAGTGAAATGGGTACGCAGTTCCTTTTTTTTGCGTGCCTCGGCCAGATTTACCGGAATGATGTCCGGCAGGACTGAGGCTCCGAAGCGTTCCTCCAGCCTTACGAGGCCGTACTTGCGGTTCATGGCATTGTGGTAACTTTCCAGCGACGGCGTGGCGGAGCCCAACAGTACGGATGCCTGATGCAGTCCCGCCAGCACGAGCGCGAAATCGCGCGCATGGTAGCGCGGAGCAGGATCATACTGTTTAAAAGAATGTTCATGTTCTTCGTCTATCACCACCAAGCCTAGGTCGGAAAAGGGCAGAAAGAGTGCCGATCGGGCGCCGAGTACGATGTCGAATCCGTTGCGGTGAAGTACCCGATTCCACACTTCCACACGTTCATTTTCGCTGAATTTACTGTGGTATACACCCACGCGTCCCGGGAAAATACGTTTGATGCGTTCAATGAGCTGGGTGGTAAGTGCAATTTCCGGTACCAAAAATAGAACCTGCCTGCCTTTATCTAAGGCTTCACGGATGAGGTGAATGTAAATTTCGGTTTTGCCGCTTCCCGTCAGTCCGAACAGCAAAACGGGTTTTTGCTCTGCAAAGTAAGCGCGGCTTTGTGCCAAGGCCTCACGTTGTTTGGGAGTCAGTTCAGGCAGGTCATTTCCTGTGCGCATTTCGCCCAGATTGATGCGGAATTCCTCTTCTTCAAATTCTTCCAGTATGCCTTTTTTCAAAAGGGCTTTCAGGGCAGGTCCTCCTGAGGGATTTCCTTCCAGTAGGACAGTACGTGTCACAGGTTTTTCTTCGCCGGTGAAATGGCCTGAAAGTATTAGAAAATGGGTGAGTAATTCGGTTTGCTTTGCCGCACGCATCATGTCTTCCAATGCCTTTTTCAAATTATCATCCAAACGGTACAATGGAGCCAGGCGATATCCCTTTTTTTTGAGGGGTCGGTAGCGTTCTTCCAACTCTTGTTCTGATGCGATAATCCCTTTATCTACGAGGTTTTTCAGGTACTTGCGTACTTGTTTCAGTCCCAAGATTTTTTCGGCCTCTTCCACGGAAATGCTGCCTTGTGTTTCCATAGCTTCCACCAGCAGGTATTCCCGGTCGCTGAGGGAAGCATGGTCTATAACGGCTTCTTTGTTCAGGGTGAACCGTGTTTTACTTTCCAGTTTCAGTCCGGCCGGAAGGGCGGCTGTCATCACTTCGCCCAGGGTGCTCATGTAGTAGGAAGCCATTTTTTCCCAAAAGGTCTGCATGATGGGAAGTATTACCGGCTCTGTATCGAGCACTTCGGCAATGGATTTTACTTCATACTCTTCGGGGGCATGGTGATGTATGCGCCAGATGAGTCCCGTGTATAGTTTGCCGCCTTTCAGCGGAACCACCACTCGCATTCCGGTCTGCAGACGCCGGGCTTTCTCGGAATCCACCGAGTAGGTAAGCGGAAACCGCAAGGCGAGGGGCAGAATCACATCTACGTAGACCGGCGCATTCATGGTATGCAAGTATCCGAAAATTCGCTCATTCGTGTGGCTTGAGGCGTCCTTTTTCTAAATAATCGGGAGTATTGGCAACATTTTCGCACATTTGTGTTCTAGTAAATGAAACATTTTCGTCAGATTTAGTTTGCAATTATGGAGTGGATCATCCGCATCGGACAATTTATTTTAAGTTTATCCATACTCGTGGTGCTGCATGAGTTCGGACATTATTTACCTGCCAAACTTTTTGGCACCCGCGTGGAAAAGTTTTTTCTCTTTTTTGATTACAAATTTGCCTTGTTTAAAAAGAAAATCGGCGAAACCGTATGGGGTATCGGCTGGATTCCTTTCGGCGGATACGTGAAGATTGCGGGCATGGTGGATGAGAGCATGGATAAGGAACAGATGGAACGCCCTCCGCAGCCCTGGGAATACAGAAGCAAGCCGGCTTGGCAGCGTCTGATCATCATTCTGGGCGGAGTTACGGTGAATATTATTCTGGCCTTCGTCATTTATTGGATGATGATGTTCGTGTACGGCGAAAAATTTCTTCCCGTGGCGAACATGAAAGACGGCATCTGGGTGCAGAATGAGTTGGTCGCCTCGCGCATAGGCCTTCAAAACGGCGATCACATTTTGCAGATCGGTGATCAGAAAATGGAAAATTTTTCCGACCTGAACGAGGCTATTTTATACAGCGGCGGCAAGCAGATGGTGGTAGAACGCAACGGGGAAACCCTCACGTTGAACAGTCCCGGAGGTATAGACCAGGATATTCTTGCCTCGGGAAGTCCTTTGGTGGTAAGCATCCGTATGCCGTTTTATGTGGGCGGATTCAGCGAAACCGTCACCAACGGAAAGGACTGCGGCCTTGAACTGAAAGATAAAATCACAGGTGTAAACGGCATGCCCGTGCGCTATTTTGATGAGTTTAAAACGGCTTTGCAAAGTCTGAAGGGACAATCTGTTGCATTGGAAGTGAAGCGCGGGGAAGAGTTGAAAACCCTCAGCTGCACAGTAAATGATTCCGGTTTGGTGGGTTTGGCGCCGGTGAACATGAGCCTGGCAGACCTCCGCAAGGAGGGAACTTACGAGTTTAAAACCAAAACGTACGGATTTTTTGAAGCGCTTCCCGCCGGCTTGGAAAAAACGGTTTCCATGCTCGCCGGCTACGTAAAGCAGTTTCAAGTTATTTTCACCCCCCAGGGTGCTAAACAAGTGGGCAGTCTGGGTACCATTATGAGCATGTTTCCTCCCGAGTGGGACTGGCAGGCTTTCTGGCAGCTTACGGCCTTTCTGAGTATTATCCTGGCTTTTGTGAATGTGCTTCCCATTCCTGCTTTAGACGGGGGGCATGCAGTGTTTATTCTTTACGAACTGATTACCGGACGTAAGCCTTCGGATAAATTTTTGGAACGGGCCCAAACCGTTGGTATGATTCTGCTTTTGGCCCTGATGGTTTTCGCTTTAGGGAACGATATCTGGAAGTTTATCATCTCCAAGTTTGTCTAACCCTTATCCAAGTTGGAAGAGTTTAGAAACGATGGATGACCTCAATCTTCACATCTTTCAGTTCCTGGCGGGTTTTCTCCAGATCCTCGGTAAATCCGAGCAGGTACCCGCCGCCTCCGGATCCGCATAGTTTCAGGTAGAAAGTTTCGGATTCCAGGCCTTTTTTCCAGATGAGTCGGTATTTCTCGGGAATCATGGGATTCAGGTATTCCAACAGGAATTTGGACAATTCTTTTACGTTGCTCAATAACTCTTTCACTTCTCCCTTCAGAAAAGCTTTGATGCAGTTGTTGTTGAAGGGTATCATTTCTTTGCGAACAAGGTTTACAAAACCCTCCTCGCGGCATTTGTCCAAAAAGATGTTGACCATGGGTTGGGTTTTTCCCGGCTTTCCCGTGTTGATTAGAAAAATACCCCGGTTTCCTGTTTCGTCTGAACCCTGGGGCATGCCCACTTTGTTGATGGACGTTTTGCTTTTGATCAGCAGTGGCTCCTGCAGGTAACAAATCAACGGATCTATACCGGAACTGGTACCGTGGAAATAGCTCTCCATTTGCGAAAAATGGCTTTTCAGCTCAATGATTTGCTCACCTGTTGGTGTTTCCTCTTTGATGATTTTATCGAATGCATAGCGGTCATAAAGAGCGGCCACAAGAGCCCCCGAACTCCCCACACCAAAGCCTTGCGGAATGGTGGAGTCAAAAAGCATTCCCTTTTGTACGTCGCGCTCCATGGCATCGATATCGAACTTGAAAGAAAATGCACCCTGATCAATTTTGGCGCGAAGGTAACGTGCATACTCGTCCAGGCTTCGATTGGATTCCACCGCTTCCTCGGCCGTCAAATTGCGGCTTTTGAAGGTGAGTTTTCCCTTGAAGAAATCAAAAGGAATCGTCAGACCCATGGAATCGTGGATGATGCTGTATTCCCCGAAAAGGAGAATTTTGGATTTGAAGAACTTTTTGGCCACTTCTTTTCTTTTAAAGGTTTGCGCGTGTGGGGCCTGTTCCCGTGAAATCTCGTATCAATGAATTCGGGGGTAAAGATAGGGAAATTTCATTTTGCAAAAATCGGTTCACGTTATCCTCCTCGTTTTCAGGATACAGCAGATGTATATTAGGGCCTGCATCCAAAGTAAAACATAAGCGGGTGCCCGTTTGTTTGCGGAAATCCCAAATTTTCTCAATGAACTCCAGTGTTTTCGGCCTCATCAGTATGAAGTACGGATTACTGGTCATCATCATGGCGTGAAGCGTAAGTGCCTCTGTTTCCACGATGTGGCAGAAGGCATCAAAATCATTTGAACGCAGGGCGGAAAACAGGTCTATCATGTTTCGATTGGCCTGCTCAATCCGGCTTTGCGCAAATGGATTCGTATTCATGAGGGCATGACCTGCTCGGCTGGAAACGCTTTTTTCTCCCGGATCGCAGATGATGACGGTATCCCGGTAGGTGAGAAATTCGGGATGAACGCCTTCCGTGAAAGGTGTACCGTACAAATCGGCGGTATATTCATACCCAGGGGCCCCAACTTTGCCCCAACTCACCAATCCGCCGTAAACCGAGCGGCAGGCGCTTCCTGATGCCAGTCTGGACAAGTAGGAGGCTTTTCTGCGGAACTCCTCATCGGTTTGGAGGGTACCGAAGAGTTCCCGTTCCATTTCGCATAGGCAGAGGCACAGCGCACTCATGGCCGATGCCGAAGAAGCGATACCGGCCGAATGGGGAAAGGTATTGTGCGAATGGATGGTCAGGTTCAGCTGCCGTAGGTAGGGATGCTCCTCCGAAATACTTTGGAGAAACTTTTCAATTTTCAGTCCGAACGCGGGATTGGGCTTCCCTTCGAAGAAAAAGGCCACACCCGGTTTTCCATCTTCCGCAAAGGTATATTCCAGGGAGGTTTCCGTATGGCATGCCGAGAGGGTAAAACTGACGGAAGGATTCATGGGAATCTGCACCTCGCGTTTGCCCCAATATTTTACGAGGGCAATATTGGACGGACTGCGATAGCCCACCTTTCCGGGGATGCATTCGTGGGGCATGAGGCTGAGTGAAGCGGATGATGCGATATCCATGTGTTTCGAATTGACTTTACTCAACGTGTGGGGGCGCAAAGGTAGGTTTTTTGTTTTATTCAGTATTCCATGTTCCTCCCTCTGAATTTTATACCTTTGTTTCCCTAAGAAATCCAATGAGCGATCAAATAAAACACGAGTGCGGAATTGCCTTTCTGCGCTTACTGAAACCACTGGAATATTACCGGCAGAAATACGGCACTCCGCTCTACGGCCTGAACAAAATGTACCTGCTGATGGAAAAGCAGCACAACCGGGGACAGGACGGTGCCGGACTGGCCAACATCAAACTGGATCCCGTGCCGGGTCACCGCTACATCAGCCGCTCCAGATCGATTGCCCAGCAGCCGATAAAAGATCTGTTTGAGCGCATCATGCAGCGGGTAGATGAAGCCAAAAAACAAGATCCGGAAATCCTGCAAAAAATTCCCAAACTCAAAAAAGAAATTCCCTTCACAGGTGAGTTATTTCTCGGTCACCTCCGTTACGGTACATACGGGCGAAACAGCATCGAAAGTTGTCATCCCTTTTTGCGGCAAAACAACCGCATGACCCAAAACCTGCTTGTGGCGGGCAATTTCAACCTCACCAACGTGGATGAGCTGTTTGATGAACTCATCGAATTGGGACAGCATCCCAAAGAAAAGGCCGATACCGTGACGGTGATGGAGAAAATAGGCCACTTTCTGGATAAGGAAAATGAAAAACTTTACCGTTCCTACCG
>CAYYRB010000010.1:44559-50578 GCA_964473995.1 uncultured Candidatus Competibacteraceae bacterium
AGAAAATAGGCCACTTTCTGGATAAGGAAAATGAAAAACTTTACCGTTCCTACCGTGATTCGGGCGAAGAACGGAAGCGCTGTGTGGAGCTAATAGCCGAAAATCTGGACATACCCGCCATTTTGAAGAATGCGTCCAACCGGTTCGACGGCGGCTACGTGATGGCCGGCCTTCTGGGCCACGGCGGCGGATTTGTACTGCGCGATCCACATGGCATCCGTCCTGCCTATTATTACCACGACGAAGAAGTGGCGGTGGTGTGTTCGGAAAGGGCGGTCATTCAAACTGTGTTTAACGTTCCTTTTGAGCACATACGCGAATTGCCTCCTGGGCATGCCTTCATCGTGAAAAAGAACGGCACGGTGATGCTGCCGGAAATTAATCCTCCCGCCCAAAGAAAGGCCTGTTCTTTTGAACGAATCTATTTTTCCAGGGGCAGCGATGCCGAAATTTATGCCGAAAGGAAAGAATTAGGAAACAAGGTGGTTCCTGCCGTATTGAAAAAAGTGGAATTCGATTTGGACCATACCGTGTTTTCTTTCATTCCCAACACGGCAGAAACGGCTTTTTACGGTATGCTGAAGGGAGTGGAAAATTACCTGAATAAGCTGAAGGCTGAAAAAATTCAAGCATTGGGAACCGATGCCCCGGTCCGGGAACTGACCGGCATTTTGGAAATGCGTCCCCGCGTGGAAAAATTAGCCATCAAGGATGTAAAACTGCGTACGTTCATTACGGATGATGAACACCGCGATGATATGGTGACCCACGTGTATGACATCACCTACGGCACCGTAAATCCCGGGGTGGACAGCGTGGTGGTGATTGATGACAGCATCGTGCGCGGAACCACGCTCAAGAAGAGCATCATCCGCATGTTGGACCGTCTGCATCCCAAACACATCGTGGTTGTGTCCTCCGCACCTCAAATCCGCTATCCCGACTGTTACGGTATAGATATGGCAAAAATTCAGGATTTTATTGCCTTTAAGGCGGCTACTGCCTTGCTGGAAGAGCGCGGTATGTGGTATGTACTCACCGATGCCTACGCCGAAGCTAAAGCCTTGGAAAAACAAGGTCTGCTGCACACGAAAAATTGCGCCAAGGCTGTTTACGCCCCTTTTACCGATGAAGAAATCTCGGATAAAATTGCCGAACTTGTTTCTCCGCCTGATGTGAAAGCCAAAGTATCCGTGGTATACCAGACGGTGGAAGACCTGCACAAAGCCTGTCCCCAAAACTTGGGCGACTGGTACTTTACCGGTGATTATCCCACGCCCGGCGGTATGCGTGTGAGCAACCGGGCACTCATGAATTTTGTGGAAGGTAAAAATGCCCGGGCCTACTGATTTCTCGGGTTAATCAACTCCCGAACTTCCCCGGACAAACGCTGATAATTTGAAATATGCACATCGAAAAAACCACTTTATCCAACGGACTCCGGGTAATCGTGCATCCCGACCGGAACACTGCGCTCAGCGTGGTGAACGTACTTTACGACGTAGGGGCGAGGGATGAAAATCCGGAGCGCACGGGGTTTGCCCATTTGTTTGAACACCTCATGTTTGAAGGAACCCGGCACGTGAAACATTTTGACAAACACGTGCAGGAGGCCGGAGGCACCAACAATGCCTTTACCAGCAACGACATTACCAATTACTACATTTCGCTTCCCGCCGGAAATACCGAAACGGGTATTTGGCTGGAAGCCGACCGTATGGGCTATCTGGACATCACCCGGGAAAAACTGGACATCCAAAAAAAGGTGGTCATTGAGGAATTCAAAGAGCGCTACCTGAATCAGCCTTACGGCGATGTGTGGGCCGAATTGCGCAAACTGGCTTTTACCGCACATCCCTACCAATGGCCCACCATAGGCAAGAATACCGACCATGTGGCCGATGCCACCTTGGAAGAAGTGCGTGATTTCCACAAACAATATTACCGACCTTCCAATGCCATTCTCTGCGTGGCGGGGAATGTGTATCCCGATGAGCAGTTTGCCCTCGCCGAAAAATGGTTCGGTTCCCTGCCGGGAGGAGCGGCACCCAAGCGCCAATTGCCGCAAGAGCCCGTGCAGCATGCAGCCCGGCGTTTGGAAATCAGCCGCCCCGTGCCCCAGGATTTATTCATGTTGGCTTTCCCCTGTCCCGCTTATCGGGCTGCCGGGTATGCGGAGGCCGATTTGATTTCCGACATGCTGGGTTCTGGCGAAACCTCCCGCCTGTATCAAGCACTCGTGCTCAAGAAACGCATCTTTACCCAAACCGGGGCCTATGTGTTGGGCTCGTTGGATCCGGGACTGTTGGTCATATCGGGCAGGCTTGCTCCCGGTGTTTCGTTTGGTCAGGCTGAAAAAGCCGTTTGGGAGGAACTGGACCGTTTCAGACAGGATGGTCCGGATGCCCGCGAATTGGAAAAAATCCGCAATAAGATGCTTACGAGTCGTGCCTTTGAAAACGACAGCATCATGTCCAAAGCCACCAAGTTGTGTGCATTTGAACTGATCGGCGGTGCGGAGCTCATAACCACAGAGGAGGAATATTATGCGGCCGTAACGCTGGATTCCATGCGCGGAGCGGCATCCGTTTTTGTGCCCGAAAAATCAAACACGTTGTTGTACCAAGCATCCAAGGAATCATGAACGTAGGAATGTATGTGGACGGGCCTGCCAAAAAGGCGTTTGAATTGCCCGATTTTTCAGAGCCTCAGAGGCACGCGTTGAAAAATGGTGTGCCTGTGTATTCCGTTTTTTCTCCTGAAACGGAAACTCTGAAAATGGAATGGGTGTTCGATGCGGGTTCCGCTTTTGCCCAAAAGGTGCTTCAGGCTTCCGCCTGTGCGGAATTGCTGAATAAAGGCACTGCCAAAAAAACGGGGTATGCGCTCAATGAGGCGTTGGATTATTACGGCTCTTATTTTTCCGCCGATTCGGGCCGCGACGAAATTACCCTGAGGCTTTTTACCCTTCGCCGTTTTTTTGCCGACGTACTGCCCATCGTGGCCGAACTGTTTTTTGAGGCCGCTTTCCCGGAAGATGAATTTTCCGTTTGGCTGGAGGCCAAAAAGAGTGCCTTCGAAATCAACAGCCAAAAGACCGACTACACGGCTTCGTCCCGGTTTCCATCGGTGATTTTCGGTGCCGATTCGCCCTACGGTACTTACCTCCGTTCGGAACATTTTGAGGCGCTGCATGTGGAAGATGCCAGAGCGCATCACCGCCGGCTGCTCCAAGCGCCCTTCCGAATGTTTATCAGCGGAAATGCACCCGATGGTTGGTTCGCCTTGACAGACGATCTTTTCGGCCACATGGAACAGAAACCCATGCCCCCATTCATCGCATTTTCCCCTTCGTTCACGCCTCAGGAAAAGGTATTTTTTCCCGTGGAAAATTCCGTGCAACATGCTTTGGTTATCGGTAAACGAACGATGCTGCGTGAGGTGGATGAATATGCCCGTTTTATGGTTACCAATACGTTGTTGGGCGGGTATTTCGGCAGCCGGCTGATGAGCAACCTGCGCGAGAAAAACGGATATACCTACGGAGTAAGCGCCTACCTCTCCCGCATGCGCTTTTCGGATGTATGGAAAATTTCCACGGATGTGGGTGCCGAGGTGGCTGAAGCGGCCCGTAAGGAAATTTTTGTGGAGCTCGACCGGTTGTGTAGTGAAAAAGCCGGTGAGGAGGAAATTCAGCGGGTGATTACGTACATTAACGGATCATTTCTGCGCTCGTTCGACGGGCCCCAGGCCATCATGGATCGCTTTAAATCGCTTGTGTTGTATGGTATGCCCATGGATTTTTTCGAAACATACACGAGGCGCATTCAAACGGTGACCGCGGATGATATTCTGCTTACGGCACAAACCCATTTTACCGGACTCAGCACGGTATCCGCCGGAAAATTGTTCGCGGAGTGATGCAGATAAATCAGTTTTTGTTATAGCCGAACGGTTCACGCGCAAGCAGAACCCTTTTCCAAAATGCCCTTCGTTCTTCCAGGAGACTGTCATCCACCATTAGGGGTACATATTCAAGCAGACTGAATTGAAGATGGGATTTAGCATATTCACTTCCCTTTCCCGAAATCAATCGTGTCAATTCATTATTAAAAGTGATTTCCATTCCTAAATATCCACCCCATTTTTTCCAAATGCTTGAGTTGCCCGTGGCGGCATCCACATATTTTTTTCCGTTTGCAGTATCCGTAATCAGGTAGATTCCTTTTATTTTTTCCAATGCATTTTTCCAGTCGGCTTTTTGTTGGTGGAAGATATTCTCCAATTGACTGAAATCAAGATTCACTTTTTCGTATCCGGGAAAGTAGTTGCCTTCAAAAGGTTTTTTCAGCATTTCGGATATAACAAATTCCTTGTAATGATGCTCCAGCGGAAATTGGCTACCCCGCATTCCCGGATGGCGGAAAAAGTCAATAACCAAACGGCCGATCATTTCTTTGTGAAGAGGAACGGATTCAATGGTGTATTCTGTTCCATTTTTTGGTGGATTGATCGTCGTTTGCGAAAGGCTAAAAATTCCACCGAATAGCCATTTGTTCGGTTCGTTGAAAAATGGCATCAGGAAAAAAACATGTGGCCTGTTTGATTCCTTTTCCTCTTTTACTATTTGTTTTACGTTTACCGTGTTCCCCAAATTTCCTGACATCATGAGGTTAACACCGTTTTGCGCAGACAAGTAGAGGTAGTAATTTGAAAGTTCGTTTTCAGGGATATTCAGAATCTGTTCTGCCTTAATGACCATGATAAATTCCGCGCGGATTTTTTGGAAAAGGAATGTTTACGATTTTGAATTAAAGCGTGGAATCCACCGCGGAACCCTGCTGGAATAGTCTATCCAGTCTTTTCCGAATCTGCGCTCCAATTGGGGTTCCTCGTAATCGACAATGATTAAATAGCCGATTCTGAGCCATGCAAGTAGCCAAATGATCAGCGCATACGAACCGAACCAAATCATTTCACCGAAAAGAACAATGATTAATGCCCACATCATGGGATTTCTCACCAGCCCGTAAATATTTTTATCCATTATTTTTTTGGGAGGTTCTTTCACCAGCGGGGTTCCCTTTCCCTGTATTTTCATCAGCAGGGTACAGTAAATGGCTAATGCTGCACCCAGCCAAGTCATGTATCTTCCTACGATATCACCCGCTGGGATGTGAAACGGCATTATTTCCATCCTTTTTTCCATTTCCATCAAGAATTGGGGAATGATGAATAACACGGTAAAAGGCCCTATGAATAGATATAAAATTCCATCCTGAATGCTGCGCATGGCTGATAGGAATTTTCTCATATTACTGGCGGGATGAATCAAGCAGCTTTTTATTTTTGAAGGAAATTTCCTTATTCAGTATTTCTGTTTTGATTTACTATTCCACTTGTTTATGTTTTTTTGATGCTATTCACCAAGTTTGGTCAGCTCTTCATATTTTAGTTCAGATTTAGCCACTTTGCCGAATAAATCCTTGTATTCCACAATGGCAAAATCGGCATTAAACCCTAGAATTTTTCCTTCGTATAATTTACCCAACTTTTTAAAGGTTACGCGGTCTCCTATTTTAAATTCAATTTTGGCATTTACGCTTTGGGTAATGTTTTTATCTACCGTTTCGGATACCGCCGGTTTGTAACCCCAGATGTCTCCAACCACCTTTATTCTTTTACCAGAGCTGCTCACGTAAAAAATGGCATTTTTCATGAATTCTCCCGTGGGCAGTTTTTTCACGGCATTATCAATGGCAACTTCCAAGGCATCTTCTTTTTTGGTTTTGGCTATGCCTTTTATCTCTTTTGAGAGAAGTACATAGTCTGACATGTCACTGTCCACATTTCGGGTGGATACCATAGTCAGTTTGCCGATCCGGTTAAAACATCCGCTGTTTAATACGGCCACACCCGCTAAAAGGATAAAAGAGATTTTTTTCATGGTTTTTAAATTTTCTGCCACAAAGTAAAATAAAAAGTGACTTAAAGGCAAATAAAAATTACCCAATGGTCA
>CAYYRB010000010.1:50678-53280 GCA_964473995.1 uncultured Candidatus Competibacteraceae bacterium
CCACAAAGTAAAATAAAAAGTGACTTAAAGGCAAATAAAAATTACCCAATGGTCAAAAAAATAGTGCTAAATTCTGCGCAGGTAGTCGCCCCGATATGGTGACTTTTGAATATGGAATTGCACATCGGGAATTTGATTCAAAAAAAATTGGCCGAGCTACGCATCGGGCCCACCGAATTTGCCCGCATGATCAACACGTCCAAACAGAATGTGTATGCCATTTTTAAGCGCAAATCCATTGACACCGATCAGCTGCTTCTTATTTCCAGGGTGTTACACGTTAATTTTTTTGAATACTACATGGATATATTTGAAAGCAGCGGAGCCGTAGCCGAACCTGCCGAAGAATATAAAGTAATCAGAAAGGACTTGCTGAAATTGCAGGAGGAACTTGATGCACTAAAGGAAAAATTGAAGGGAATCTGAGGCGTTCTTCCGTGGGTTATTTTTTCTCCAAAAAATCCCTGAACCAAAGTCCGCTGTCTTTTATGATGCGTTGTTGCGTGTTAAAATCCACGTGCACCAGTCCGAAACGCGGGTGAAAGCCTTCCGCCCATTCAAAATTATCCATGAGGGTCCAAACGAAATAACCGTAAACGGGAACTCCTTCGCGTTTGGCCTTCAGCACCTGTTCCAGGTAATCTTTAAAAAAGCGGGTGCGGCGTTCGTCGTGCACGGCGCCATTCTCTACCTTGTCTGGCCAGGCGGAACCGTTTTCCGTCACATAAATGCGTTTTATTCCCGGGTAGGTTTGCCATTTTTTCAGCATTTCATAAATACCCGCGGGATATACTTCCCAACCCATGTCGGTAAGCTCTTCTTTGTTTTCGGTCAGCTTCTGCGGCTTCACCTGGCTTGCCCACATAATGGGCGGAAACAGGCTGAATTGACTTACCGTGCGGAAATAATTCTGCAGTCCGTGGAAGTCGAAATCGAAGGCCATTTTGGCTTCATCTCCCGGTTGGAAATACTTTTCCATGGTTTTCAAGTGGCTCCACCCGTCCGTGGGATATCCCATGCCCAAAGCGGGCTCTATGAAAAGGCGGTTGAAAATGGCATCCATCCGGGCTGCCGCTTTTTGGTGTTTTTCGGCTTGCGTTTTTGGATGTATTGAAGATACCGAAAAGGTGGTGCCGATGTTTCCGCCTTGCACGTTCGCACGGGCAATGCGTCCGCCTTCGGCTTGTGAGAGCACCACGTGGTGTACCGCCCGTTTAAATTTTCCGAAATCCATTTTTCCGGGGGCATGCATACCGGCCATGTAGCCCAAGCCGGTAAAGGCTGCCGGCTCATTGAAAATCATCCAGTTTTTTACTTTGTCCCCGAATTCTTTCGTGCAGAAATCTACATACTCCGAAAACCATCCTACCACGTCGCGGTTTGCCCAGCCGCCTTTATCCTCCAAACATTGGGGTAAATCCCAATGGTAAAGGGTGAGCCAGGGTTGCAGGCCGTTTTCCAGTGTTTTGTCAATCACGCGGTGGTAGTAATCCACCCCTTTTTGGTTGACTTTTCCTATACCATCGGGTTTGATGCGGGTCCAGGCCAGTGAAAAGCGGTTTACATCAAAATTCATGGATTTGATGTTGGCAATATCTTCGGGATAGCGGTGGTAAAAATCGCAGGCTACGTCACCGTTTTCGTTGGTTTTTACGTTGCCACGTTTGTGGGTGAAGGTATCCCATACCGAGGGACTTTTTCCGTCGGCATCCCATGCGCCTTCAATTTGGTATGCAGCCGTGGCCACACCCCACAAAAAATCATCCCCGAAATCGGCCCGGTTGAGCGGGTTCTGAAAATAAGATCGGGCCAAAACGGAAGGGGCCACTCCTGCGGCCAATGAGGCCAAGAGGGTTTGTCGGGCGAAATCGCGGCGGTTCATGCGTTCAAGGTTTTATCTGCCCGAAGATAGAAAATAGATCGGAACGGGATGCGCTTACTTATCCAGCTTCAAAACGGCTAAGAAGGCGGTCTGTGGTACTTCTACGGAACCGATCTGCCGCATGCGTTTTTTTCCTTCTTTTTGTTTTTCCAGCAGTTTGCGTTTACGCGAGATATCGCCCCCGTAGCATTTGGCCGTTACGTCTTTACGCATGGCGGAAATATTTTCGCGGGCTACTATTTTTGCTCCTATGGCTGCCTGAATGGCAATCTGGAATTGTTGTCTCGGCAGGAGTTCCTTCAATTTTTCGCAGAGTCTTTTTCCGAAATCATGTGCTTTGCTTCGGTGAATCAGCGAGGAAAGGGCATCCACCTGTTCGCCGTTTAGCAGGATGTCCATCTTTACCAGGTCGGACTGCCGGAATTCGGTAATGTGGTAATCGAACGAGGCATATCCGCGCGAAATGGTTTTGAGTTTATCGTAAAAGTCAAATACGATTTCCGCCAGCGGCATTTCAAAAATCATTTCCACACGATCGGCGGTAAGGTAGTTCTGGCTTTTGATGATACCCCGTTTGTCCATGCACAAATTCAGGATGGGCCCTATGTAGTCAGGCTTGGTAATTACCTGAGCTTTGATGTAAGGCTCTTCGATAAAATCCAGCGTGTTATGGTCGGGCATATCGCTGGGGGTACGCATCATGAACTTTTCCCCTTTGGT
>CAYYRB010000010.1:53380-54507 GCA_964473995.1 uncultured Candidatus Competibacteraceae bacterium
TCGGCGAAATATTCTTTGCCGGTGGCAATGAATTTCACTTTGTCCCCTTTTTTCAGCGATCCGTTCATGACCCGGAAATAGGCGATGATTCCGCGGAACGGATTGAACACGCTGTCGAAAATCAAGGCCTGAAGCGGTCCGTCGGAAACACCTTTCGGAGCGGGAATACGCTCGATGATGGCGGAAAGGATGTTATCCACACCCAGTCCTGTTTTTCCGGAGGCGGGGATGATGTCCTCCCGTTTGCATCCGATTAAATCCACGATTTGGTCTTTCACTTCTTCGGGCATGGCGCCGGGCAGATCCATTTTGTTCAGTATGGGGATGATTTCCAGATCGTGTTCAATGGCCAGGTAGAGGTTGGATATGGTTTGGGCCTGTATGCCCTGAGCCGCATCCACGATGAGTAGGGCACCCTCGCAGGCAGCGATGGAACGGGAAACTTCGTAACTGAAATCCACGTGTCCGGGCGTATCAATCAGGTTGAGGATGTATTTCTGGCCATTGTACAGATATTCCATCTGTATGGCTTTGCTTTTGATGGTAATTCCGCGTTCACGTTCCAGATCCATGTCGTCCAGTACCTGTTCTTTGGCTTCGCGTTCGGTGATGGTTTTGGTTACCTGAAGCAGCCTGTCTGCCAGCGTGCTCTTTCCGTGGTCAATATGGGCAATGATGCAAAAGTTTCGAATGTGCTGCATGCCGCAAAGATACAATAATGAATCACCCGCCTGAACAGTTTTTTTAATCCTGTTTTTGCGTGCCGTCGGGGATTTCCCTTTTTGTTACGAATTGCAGGAATTATAGGAAGGCGTAATGCATTTTTATGCGGAAATACATTTTCCAAATTTCCACCTTTTTGTCAGAAAATTGGAAAATGCGAATTACACGATTATTTTTTCTTTACTGTTTATAACAGCAGATAGCCAGTAAAATAAGACGATTAAGAAATGACAAATCCCAAATTCGCTTTGTTGAGCGAAGACGTAAATGCTTTTTTACACGATGGATTTGAAGTAATCCAGTGTAATGCGTAGACCTTCGCTGCGACTCACCTTTGGCTCCCAGCCCAAAATTTCTTTTGCGCGGGTAATGTCGGGCTTTCGTTGTTTTGGATCGTCGGTAGG
>CAYYRB010000011.1:0-37885 GCA_964473995.1 uncultured Candidatus Competibacteraceae bacterium
TCATCCTACAGACATTTTATCCCTTCGGGATGATTTAAAAAACGAATGGGCAAACAGCTTTGCGCCGGGTTACAATTTATGCTGTGCAGATAATGGAACCCGAAGGGTTCAAATAATTTTAGAGCACGGAAACCAAAACCATATGCGACCCCGACGGGGTCGTACCTTCTTCACAAAACCATCATCCTACAGACATTTTATCCCTTCGGGATGATTTAAAAAACGAATGGGCAAACAGCTTTGCGCCGGGTTACAATTTATGCTGTGCAGATAATGGAACCCGAAGGGTTCAAATAATTTTAGAGCACGGAAACCAAAACCATATGCGACCCCGACGGGGTCGTACCTTCTTCACAAAACCATCATCCTACAGACATTTTATCCCTTCGGGATGATTTAAAAAACGAATGGGCAAACCGCTTTGCGCCGGGTTACAATTTATGCTGTGCAGATAATAGAACCCGAAGGGTTCATATATTTTAGAAAACAGAAACCATAACCACATTCGACCCCGACGGGGTCGTACCTTGTTCATCCAATCATCATCCTACAAATATTTTATCCCTTCGGGATAGAAAGGCGCTTTTCAATTCATAAATCAGAAACCTAAAATACGTCGTTTTTTAGGCTAAATATTTAGGCATACAAATCAGGAACATTCCATATCTTTAACCAAATGCATACCCCATGTCAAAAAAAATCAGCGCATTCACCGATGACGCCCTTGGAACCTTCGATGCAACCGCATTGGCAGAGGCCATCCGACGCGGTGAAATTCACCCACGCGAAGCACTGGAATCGGCCATCGCACGTGCCAAAAGAGTAAATCCACACCTCGATGCCATCGTACTTCCCATGTATGAAGAGGTCCTCGCTAATTCCAGACCGACATCGGGCGCATTTGCCGGGGTGCCAACCTTCATCAAAGACACCGACCATATCGCCGGATATCCCACGCAAATGGGCACCGGAGTTTTTAAGGCAAAACCTGCCCGTAAAAACAGCCGATTTGTCAACCAATATCTCTCAACGGGAGTAATCAATCTCGGCAAAACCACCCTTCCCGAATTCGGGCTGATCTGCAGCACGGAAAATGAACGGTGGGCAATAACGCGCAACCCCTGGAATACCGACTATACCACGGGAGGCTCTTCATCCGGTTCTGCCGCATTGGTGGCTTCGGGAGTGGTGCCCATAGCAACGGCTAATGATGGAGCGGGCTCTATCCGCATTCCGGCTTCTATCTGCGGTTTGGTGGGATTAAAGCCTACCCGAGGAAGACTTTTCGGTTTAGACGGCTCGGAAGGACTTCCCATTCAAATTATTCACCAAGGCGTGCTCACCCGCTCCGTGCGTGATACGGCCCTCTTTTACAGCGAAGCGGAAAACTATTTCAAGAACAAAAAGTTGCCGGAATTGGGCCATGTAAAAAACCCAGGAAAAAAAAGACTCAAAATCGGCTTGTTAAACAACCGGCCTTCGGGTGCTCCGGGCCATCAAGATGAAGATACGGTGAGGGTTCAGCAGCAAACCGCTCAACTTTTGGAAACTCTAGGGCACCGCGTGGAGCCGATTGATTTTCCGATTGAGGCAGATAGCATGGTCGGCTTATTTCTGGATTATTACGGATTCATTGCCTACATGACCACCCGCTTCTCCCCATTCACCCTGAAAGCCAAAGTAAATAGGCGTGAGCTGGAACCTTTTACCACGGGCCTGAGTGAACGGTTTCGTAAAAATGTGCTGAATTTCCCCGCAACGGTGCGCCGCATGAAACATTTGGGCAAAGAAGCCCTTCAACTTTTCGATACGTATGATGTAATCATGTCGCCCGTGCTTGCCCACAAAACACCGCCCATCGGTTATTTTTCACCCACCATCAGCTATGAGGAAGTTTCCCGCCGGGCTGTGCATTTTGCCCTGTACTGCGGCATGTATAATATAACGGGAAATCCTGCCATATCACTGCCTTTAGGAACGGATGATAATGGGATGCCTTTGGGCATGCAATTTGCAGCGGCATTCGGCATGGACAGGATCCTGTTGGAATTGGCCTACGAACTGGAAGAAGCCAAGTCATTTCGCAGAATTGACCAGGCTGTTTGACGAAAAAAGATATCCGGATACCTTAAAAAACAAGAACCTGAAAACACGATTTCCACCACCTCAAATCAGAAGGGGTAGGTACTTTGTGTTACATCCGTATAGGCGATGAGCATGGGCTGATACATGGACGGATCAATTCCTTTGCCCGCACCTCCATACATAGCCGCTGACTTGGGTTCACCCTTTTGTTCACGGGCATATGCAACAGCCTCTTTCAAATCCTTCGCAAATTCCTCGGGAATGCTTTCGTGGGTAATCTGCGGCCCCGTAATGCAGAAGTGAAATGCATTTGGATTTTGCTGTCCATTCATACGCCATCCTTTTGTTTTCAAGTAATCATTCACATGATAAATATTGAACTCATCCGACGAAATGGCGGTCATGAATAGCGAATCACCGATGAGTTTCAAGCCGGGTATGGATAGTACCGTGTCTTTCAGGCGGCGGTTCACCTCAAATATTTTGCGTGCTCGATTCATGTAGCCTTCCTTACCGTAATGCACCATGGCGGCCCAGGTAGCCGCAAACAGACCGCCCGATTTACTGCCGTTGAATCCGGTGGACACATACACGCCCCCCGGCCAATCAACCGTGGTGTAATATTGATACCTGCGCAATTCCTCACTGCTGAATAACACGGTGGATGTTCCTTTCAGCGAATAGCCATATTTGTGGGTATCGGCCGATATGGCGGTAACTCCGGGAATCCGAAAATCAAATACCGGGCAGGTTATGCCCAACGGCTCAGCCCAAGCCAAAATGAATCCACCCAGACATCCGTCTACGTGTAAGCCTACCTCATGTTTCAGGGCCAAGTCGGAAAGCGCCTGAATCGGATCTATGATACCATGTCCGTAATTCCCGGCCGAGCCAACGATCAATATCGTTTGCGGGGTAATTTTGCGTTCAACATCCTTCACATCTACCTCAAAGTGTTCATTCAAATCAGCCTTCACTATTTTTACATTCAGATAATGAGCTGCTTTAAAAAATGCAGGGTGCGCGGATACAGGAATAATAATTTCAGGCTGATTGATGCCTTTCTTATCCAATGCCCATTCCCGGTGCACGTAAACCGATTGAAAAATACTGTCCGTTCCGCCCGTGGTGAGCGATCCAGATGCTTTCTGTTTTGGATTTCGCTTATTTATGGCATCTCCGTGAAATAAATCCAAGGTCATGGCGATAATTTCTCCCTCATATTTGGTGAGTGAAGGACACACATCACGCTGTATGGAATTTACCTGGGAATAATAGGAAAAAGCCTCATTCAAAAAATCATAATGATCTTGATCGCCGTGATAAAAGGAGCCGGAAATCTTTCCTCCTTTCCATGGAGCACTTTCCTGCGCGTGCATTTCCTTAATCTGTCGGAGAACTTCTTGCCGGGATGTTGATTTTTCAGGCATGGAAAGATGAACCGGATACCGATCCCGGTAGGGAAAAAGTGAATCGACCATGGCCGCATCCGAACGCATTTCACCCATGATCAACTCTATTTTTTTCTCATCACTCATGCTGCGCTGCACGGCCCTTGCCAGAGCAGGCAGATGTTCTACGATTTTCTTTTCAAGGAATTTTTTAAAGCTCATGGCATGCACTCATTGGTTTTGCAAAGTAACCGAAAGTAAGGCTTACCGCAAAAGTCGAACGGTTTTCATCGGTTGAATGCCTCAATAACAAAATAAACAAGAAGGCTATTTTGTTCGGTAAAACCTGAAAAGAAGAGTGACTTTAGGCCATCTTGCGTACTTTTGAACCAAGAGCAACCTATGCATTCATCCACGTTTTTTACACCCGGAAAGTTGGGGCCCTTGGTGCTCAGAAACCGGAGTATCCGGGCAGCCGCCTTTGAGGGGATGTCACAACACAACGGAGTCACATCCAAACTGATCGATTATCACCATGCCGTTGCTGCTGGTGAAGTAGGCATGACCACGATCGCTTATGCGGCAATAAACAAAAGCGGGCTTTCTTTTCCCCACCAATTGTGGCTCCGCTCAGAAATACTACCCGACCTGCAACGCCTTGTTCAGGCCATAAAAAAAGAGGGAGCCGCGGCATCCATCCAAATCGGACATTGCGGAAACATGGCATCCAAAAAACTGACGAGTTTGCAACCGTTGGCACCCACGGGAGGCATTAACTGGTACGGACCTACTTTTCCGCGTACCATGAAAAAGAAAGATATCCGGCAGACGATAGAAGATTTCCGTAACGCCATAGACATTTGCGCCGAAGCCGGATTCGATGCCGTGGAAGTGCACGCGGGTCACGGGTATTTAATCAGCCAGTTTTTATCGCCATATACAAACCGAAGAAAAGACGAATATGGAGGTTCATTTGAAAACAGAAGCCGGTTTCTTCGCGAAGTGCTTACAGCCGTAAAAGAAACCCTTCCCGCCAACATGGCGCTGATCGTAAAAATGAATTGTTGGGACGGATTTGAGGAAGGCATTACCCGTGAGGAAGGATTAAAAACCGCGGAAATAATTGAAGCATGCGGAGCGCATGCCATTGTGGTCAGCGGTGGATTTGTAAGCCGCTCGCCCATGTTTGTGCTCCGAGGCAGTATGCCCATCCGCACCATGGCCCATTTCATTCGGGATCCGTTCAAAAAGTTTTTTGTGTCACTTTTCGGACATAAGCTGATCAAAACAGTTCCCTTCCGGGAAGGTTATTTTATGGAGGAGGCCTCCGCCATTAAAAACAGAGTGAAGATTCCGATTATTCTGGTAGGCGGTATGAACTCAATAAAAACCATTGATTCGGCCATGGAAAGGGGATTTGAATTCATCGGAATAGCCCGGGCATTAATCCAAAATCCGAATTATGTAAAGGATTTGAAAACCGAAAAAATTGAACGGACCGCTTGCACCGTCTGTAACTACTGCGTAGCCAAAATGTATACCGACACCATGGAATGTTTCATGAATCAATCGGATGTGCCGCGGAAATTGGTGAATGAAATCAATCCCGAAAAATCATGAAAAATAAAGTGGCACTGGTTACCGGCGGATGTTCAGGCATCGGCTTCGAGCTGGCCAAAATACTGGGTACGCGCGGGTATGATTTACTGCTGGTGAGTCACCATGAAGCAAGTCTTCAGCAAGCCAAATCGCTTCTGCAAACCAAGAACGGAACAAGTGTGGAAACCTATTGCATGAACCTGGCGGAATATGATGCCCCCACCCGTTTATTTGAATTTTGCTCAAATCAAAGCTTGGAAGTTGAAGTATTGGTCAACAATGCCGGTTTCTTTTTTTTCGGTGAAATTGCCCGTGCCGACGTGGCGAAAGCATCGGCCATGATTCACCTTCATGTGCATACATCAGCGCTACTCTGCACGCTATTTTCGGCAGAAATGAAAAAACGCAATAAGGGATTTATTCTCAATACTTCCTCCATATCCGTTTACAAACCCTTTCCGGGCATCGGGTATTATGCAGGCACCAAAACCTTCATCCGTTATTTCACACGCAGCCTGCGCACCGAATTGCGCATGCACGGCATTCAGGTTACCTGTCTGCTGCCGGGTGCCACGGCCACCAATCTCTATGATCCGAATGTGATCAATGTGGAATTAGGTAAAAAGTGGGGGATTATGATGGATGCCGCACAAGTGGCCCGGGCTGGGCTTAATGCCCTATTTTCAGACAAGGCGGAAGTGGTTCCGGGATTGATGACCAAGGTGATGCTATTCTTTACATTGCTTACCCCACAGTGGGTCATTTATCAAATCCGCAAGCGGTGGAAAACGCTCAATTGATGATCAGCTTTTCCAATTCGCAGCTGTAATCAAACTGCAAATCGGGATGGAGCGCTCCGATTTTCTTTTGGATTTTGATTATTTGCCGATCATAAATCCCCTTAAGTGCGGTGCTCCGGAAAAAAGCCTCTCCCCTGCTCTTCCAAGCCTGTAAAAAATAAAGCAGCAATTGTACCTCGGTTTCGGCCTTGCCGGAATAGCGGCTTTGCAACGTAATAAAACGCAGTATTTTTCTCAACGATTTGGCGATAAAATAAGGCGAATGAACATTCACCTCGGCGAGGCGTAAATCAATTTCATCCTTTAATCGGCTCACATATTCATCTTCGTCCTGCGCCTCAAAAAGCAGATAATGCAACAGTTCTTTATTCTCCTTGCGAAATCGGGCCAGACGGGTGATGAGCGCCTTAAGCTCAATAACCGACATGCGATCCAATTCCTTTTTTATTTCGGAGGCACCGGCGGATTTCATTTGCCAAAAGATTGGGATTTGAGCGGTACGAGTAAATGCTCCAATCCGTTTGATTTGATGACATATAAGGTTTGCAGACACATGCCCAACTTTCCCTGCGGAAATCCCTTGCGCGAAAACCATTCCAGATAGCTGACCGGCAGGTCGCACAACATACGATCCTTGTATTTGCCGAAGGGCATTTTCATCCTAACCAAATCGTGCAATATAGCGGCATCGGGTTGCATCAACTTGCCTCGTATTCGCGGATGAGCGTTTCCACAATGTCTTTCACGGGCCGCACGGAGTGCACATATTCAATGGATGGGCCCGCACACCAAACCGTTTGGTAACTGTTGCTGAAAGCCGCCTTCTCAAGCAGTTTCATTCCCCGGTAAAAGGTGATCATCTTCACCCATTTTTTAAACCGCTTGTTCCTGTTCAACAATCGTTCGAACCAATTCTGCCGGGTTCCCGTTTTTTGCACGTAAGGTGTATTGATAACGGTGCAGGGGGTTCCCGAAAGTTTCGTGGTCATCACGATATCTTTTGCGCCATAATCTACGCAGGCCTGTTTGTATTCCTGAGAGACCGGAGCTTCAACCGATGCAATGAAAGGACTGCCCACGGAAACGCCGCAGGCGCCCAAAACAAACACTTTGTTCAAATGCTCTCCTTTACCCACGCCACCTGCCGAAATAACCGGAATTTTACACGTCTTTTTCAGCAGGGGAACCAGCACTTCCGCAGGCAAAGGACCGGCATGTCCGCCGGCACCCGAGTTCACTGCAATCACAGCGTCGGCGCCAAGTTCTTCCACCTTTTTGGCAAATTGTTCATCCACCACATCACAAAACACTTTAATCCCTAGAGGCTTGCAAGCTTTGATCACTTCTTCAGGACTGCCCAGTGAGGTGATAATAAAGTCCACTTTGTATTCCACACAGGTGGCCAATTGTTCCTGCAACCTTATGTTCGACTTATTTACGATGAGATTGATGCCGAAAGGACCGTCGGTTTCGGCACGAATTTCATCCATGGCTGCACGAAAATCAGCATCCGTACGGTAATTCAACGCCGGAATACAACCGGTAATACCTGATTTGATGGCCTCAATAGTCATTCGGGCATTGCTCACCAAAAACATGGGAGCCATGATGATGGGGTACTTTATTCCGAGCATCTCGGTAAGTTCAATGGGCATGGGTGCTTTAGACATAAAAAGGAAGCTTAACGGGGAAATAATCGGAAACTGAGCAGGTGAATTTTTTTACCCATACCCAACCAGATCTGTTCATAAAATGTCTGGATGGCAACGGCAGGATGTTCGTGAGACAATTGGACATATACATCGTCGCTGTTTTCCAGCAAATCGAGGCCCTGTTCCTGAATCACGGCCAATGTATACTCATATAAACCTCGGTCATCCGTTTTCAGATTGACAACACAATCATCGGTACAAAAAAGGCGATACCGCTCGAGAAACTGCGGCGATGTAAGCCGTTTTTTTTCTTTTCCTTCGCGGGGCTGCGGATCAGGAAAGGTGATCCAGATGCGATCCACCTGATCATCTCCGGAGAAATAATGGGCAATCTGGTCAATGCGAATTCTCAGGAAAGCAACATGAGGCAAAGGTTCTTCCATGGCTGTTTTTGCACCGCGCCAAAGACGTGCTCCTTTTACATCCACTCCGATAAACTGATGGGAACGGTCGGCGCGTGCGAGGCCGATGGTATATTCCCCTTTGCCGCAACCCAATTCCAAAGACAAAGGAAGCGCTTGTTTGAAATGCCCTGATGCCCAATTTCCCTTCAAAGAAAACCCATCCCGGACAGTATCTTGAAAAACAGGCTGAATAACGTTGTCAAAGCGGTCGTTATCGGCAAAGCGACTGAGTTTATTCTTTCCCATACAGCGCGACGAAAGTACGCATTATATCGCTAAAGAGAATGAAAAAATTCGATGATTTCCCTCGTCATCACCCTGGTTAATGCGGGAAATTTGCTACTTGAAAAAGGAAGCAGAATTTCAGACGTTCCGCTTGGCCAGGCGAAAACCGTCCTCAATCAATTTTCTGCATGCGGGAATCGTTTCAGTCATCTTTTCCAATCTGCGATGCAGGGCATCTCTTACATCGGGATATAAACCAATATCCGTCAGGATTTCGAGAATTTCCATCATGCAAAGCCAATCCTGAGGAAATTCGGCAGCCAACATATTCGCCGTTTCTGACAGTTGCTCGTAACCGGAGCGTGTCTCACGGATACGCCTCACCTGCTCATACAAGCCAAACAACTTCCGGGTTTGCCTGTCGTACTCAATTTTATGGGTAGTTTCTGCGGATACCTTAAATTCCATCACATGGTTATACGGATCGGCAACTCCGGAATACACCGAACTGATTTGGGCACCTACCGCCATATCATATATACCCCACTCCGGTTGAAAAAGCACCCTGTCGCCTAAGCTTACCGAACAATCGGAAAAGCTCAACAGCATCAGCCTTCCGTCCAAATGCCTGGTCTCACCGGTCAGGATGCCCGATACCGTCACACCGGAATTAAATTCAACCGATGCCCTTCTACCAACTTTCACGTCCAAATCCTGAAGTTCCTGTTCAGTAAGCAGCTCCGGACTTTTGGCCGTTTTTTTCCAGTTTCCGCAGGGTGATCCGAAACCCTCCTTATGATAGCCGGTACCGTGTCCGGGTAATTGTGTTTGGTTATCGGAGAGAGAAACAGGCCCGGAGAATGACACATAGGCGGGATCTCCCGAACCATCCAAAATATAATCGCTCAGAATACCCGAAGCGGCCAATCCGGAAGAGTATACCACAGTAGCCTGAGAAGCGCTCTCTTTGGCCAATTTCAATCCGTAACTACCACCACGACGAAGTGCCATGGTATCGGCAAACTGCTCCAACACCACGGAAAGAAACTTAAAATCGGGCGTCACAAAAAGTTGGGGCTGGGGTTTGGTGATATCAAAATCGGTATGCATCGCCTCCAGACTGTACGGTATTTTCTTTACCTCGGGCTTCATGCAGCTCACACTTTCCCCGATGGAAGAAAGCAAACCCGCACCGTAAATTTTTAGATTATCCATGTTTCCGATCAGGCCATACTCCACCGTCCACCAATGCAAACGGCGGATGAGGGACATTTCGCTCGGTTCTCCCAATTCAGCGATTAACTGCTCAATCTTTTGCTCTCCCTCCTGGATGGCCTCGGGAGCGGTATACGGATCTTCCTTGATAATGGACAGATGACGGATTGCCTCAAAAAGTGCATAATCCTTAGCGGTTGAAAAAGCCTTCCGCCCTATTTCGCCGAACAGGCGGAGGTATTCCGCATAATGTTCATCCGCAATGATGGGCGCATGGCCGGCGGCCTCATGAATGATGTCGGGCGCGGGTGTGTATTCGATATGATCTATCTGTCGGATATCGGCTGCAATCACCAAAACGTTATGCTCTTGAAATTCCATGAATGCCTGAGGATGGATAAACCCGTCCACCGTACAGGCGGCCCAACCTATTTTTCCGAGAATATCATTCATTTCCTTTACGGAAGGAATCCGTTCCAACGTAATCCCGGTTTTAGCCAAGCCCTCCATGTAAGAAGAATGAGCAACCGTGGAGAGATAACTTAAATTTTGACGCATGACGTAACGCCACACTGCATGGTTTATGGGGGTGTAAGATTCATAGTGCTGGGGAACCATAAATTTTTTCAGATGTGGAGGAAGGCTTTCCAACCTTTCATTCATGTAATCAACCATGCTAACTATTTTTTTTGAACTTTTGTATCGGTTACAAAGATAAGAGGTTCTTTACCGACTCAAAATAAACCAAAAATCTGAATTGAATGACGCACTTTTTCCAGAAAAAAAAGGGGTTGATTACCATGACTATACTTCTCCAATTTGGCCTTTTAACGGCCTGCGGAGGAGATAAGCAGAATATCAAAGCGCCAGAAGCAGATAGCACATCCCTTAAAAACGCCACTCCTTCCATTGATAAACTCAACGGCATGATTGAACAGGAACCGGACAATGCCCAACTTTATTATGAGCGGGCGTTGGCTTACTTTGAATTCGGAGATTTGGCCATGGCCTTAGTAGATTTTGATAAAACCATTGCCCTGGAGCCTGAATTTGCATCAGCCTTCCATGATCGGGGAATCTGCCGTTTTGAACTCACCCGATTTCAGGAAGCTATAGATGATTTTAACCGGGCCATTCAGCTCGACCCGGAATATTCGGAAGCTTTTTTCAATCGGTCGCTGGTATGGGATGAACTTGCGGAACCTGAAAAAGCCCTCGCCGACCTGAACAAAGCTATCGCCATCAATCCTGAGTTTGGAGATGCCTATTATAATCGGGCGGTTTACCGTTTGAATTCGGACAGAGACAAATCATGTGCCGATTTCAAAAAGGCCGCCGAATTGGGCATACGGGAAGCCGAGCTTACCTATGAACAATATTGCAAACCATGAAACCTGAAGGATTTCCCGCACTGAATTTCCCCGAATACGAAGCCCGTACTGAATATGCAGGAGGCCGCTGGCTGATCTGGGATGACCTGAGAAAAAAAAAGCTGGTACTCACACAGGAAGAATGGGTTCGCCAACACCTGATTCATTATCTGATTCGACATCTGAATTACCCTGCGGGGCTTTCCATAACCGAAAAAAAAGTAAATGTAAACGGATTATCACGACGGTTGGATCTGGCCATTATGAGTCCCGAAGGCCGTTGTATCCTGCTGGCCGAATGCAAGGCCCCGGAGGTAGGATTGACAGAAGGAACCGTTCATCAGATAGCCGCTTATGCAAAACCATTGCAGCCGGAACTGATGCTCCTTACCAATGGAATTCGGCATATCTGTTTTCGCATTTTTCAAAACCAAATTCAGTTTTTGGAAACCATACCGGCCTATAAAACTTCAATCCTCTAACAAGATGATTTGTCAATGTTTAGTAAATTTACCTACTCTTGAAAGAAAACCGATATGACCCGAATCATAAAAAAAGTCATTCTGCTCGGCCTGTTCCATGCCGCATTCGTCCAAATGCGTGGGCAATGGATTCCGGCGGATAATCAGACGGCCATTCGGTTTGAAATCCCGCAAGGCCTTGAAGAGGGCGTGCATTATGCCAAAGGGCGCATTTATTTTAAGCTCAGAGAAGACCGACTGAATGCCATCACTGAAAGCGGATCACTTAAAGAATACCTCCAATCCATCTCGGCCCAAAGTATTCGATTATTTCCGCAGGCCCTAAAACCCGAACGTAAAACAGATGACTTAGGAAGAAACCTGGCCGATTTAAGCCGGGTTTATGTGGCTGAATTTTCTGAAAATTATGCGGTGAAGGAAGTGATGACCCGGATAAAAATGACCGGCACGGTTGATTATGTTCATCCCAATTTTTTCGTAATGCCGGAAAACGAAGATAAAATCCAATTCACACCCAATGACCCCCAACTATCCTCTCAATGGCATATCGGACATATCGGCGTGCCTGCCGCCTGGGATGTTTCTACCGGTTCGCCTTCCGTAATCGTTGGTTTACCCGACGGAGGCACCAACTTTTCCCACGCCGATTTGCAAAACATCGCCTACAACACAGCTGATCCCATTGATGGTTTGGATAATGACGGCGACGGATGGGTAGACAATAATCGGGGATGGAATACGGGAAGCAACAACAACAATCCGCAATTTAATGTGGGCGGTGGAGCCAACCATGGAGTAGCCGTAAGCGGCCTTGCATCCGCCACGGTAAATAATGCCATTGACGGCGTAGGAACCAGTTATCAGAGTCCTTACCTGCCCATAAAAATCGTGAATGCGTCGAACCAATGGACGGGAGCCGAGCCCGGCGTTTTTTATGCGGCCGAAAAAGGAGCCAAAGTAATCAACTGTTCCTGGGGAAATACCTATCCCTGGCCCCTGATGGAGGATGTAACCCGCTATGCGATTATCAACAAGGGCTGCCTGATGGTAGCCGCCGCCGGCAACAACAACAATTCCAATCCATTTTGGCCTGCCTCTTATGAAGGGGTACTTTGTGTGGCCGGAACTCAAATCTCAGATGTAAAATCGGCAACTTCATCCTTTTATGAGGCAGTGGATATTTCGGCGCCGGGGGTGAATATGTTTACCACATCCATGGCCGGTTTTGCCAACGTGGGCATAGGAACGTCCTGGGCATCACCGGTAGTCTCCGGTGCGTCAGCGCTTGTTTTTTCGGCCTTTCCCTCGTACACTCCAGAACAGGTGACGGCACGGATTAAAGAAACATCGTTTAACCATTATTCCATCCCGGGTAATGCCGGATTCTCTAACCGCCTGGGCAAAGGCCGAATTGATTTAGGCGCTGCATTAAATTCAACACCTGGGCCCTCAATTTACATGGTAACCCGAAACTGGACGGATGGGAATGATGGAATCTTCACCCCCGGAGAAAACATTTCGCTTACAGGTAACTTTACCAACTGGCTCAATTCATCATCCGCCGCGCTATCCTGCACCCTATCCTGTGCCAATCCGAACGTAACGGTAAACAATGCCATATTTACTCCTGGCATAATCAATACCCTTCAGGTCATCAACAATACTACAAGTCCTTTCACCGTTACGGTCTCGCCTTCCTGCCCCGTCAACTCCACCATTACATTCACACTCACATTTACCGACGGAGCCTATACAGACCGCCAATACTTTTCACTGGTCGTCAATCAGAACTACATCAACCTTACGCAAAACCAGGTACACACTTCCATTGCAGGCGACGGGCGATTGGGATACGCGGACGAAAATCAATTACTGGGATTAGGGTTAAGACGCAACGGAAACCAACAACACCTGCTTACCGCTTCGCTCGTGCTGGCCGATTCACCCACCCGTGTTTCTGATGCCACGTTAAGTGCGGCTGTACTTCCGTTCAACGCTGATTTTGCCATGGTCAATGCCCCTATGGAAGTGAACACAGGTATTGCCGATCATGAAACGGTTACCACATTTACCGATGATAACGCGGGTGCGGCCAAACTGAACGTAAAAACCCAATGCCGGAGTTATGCCTGGAACACGTCCGGATACGATCAATTCGTGATTTTGGAATATACATTTATCAACCAGGGCGGAAGTCCGCTCAGTAATTTCTTTTCGGGCATCTATTCGTATTATGAAAATCCCAACGCTCAATATTACATCGGACAACAATTGGCACAGTGGGATGCTTCCAGAAAGATGGGTTATGCCTACAATGCACAAAGTCCATCAGGAGCTTTGGCCGGCGTTAAATTGCTCAGTTATGGCTCCGCCACCTGGTATGCCTTCAACAATGACGGCGCGGGTGGATCCATCAATGTTTTGGACGGATTCAACGACACCGAAAAATTCAATGCCCTTTCGGGTGCCGTGAGCCGACCGAACTCCGTTTCCGGATCTGTTTCCGGCATGTTGGGAACCGGGCCTCTTTCCATCCCTTCAGCTGATTCCGTGAAAGTGGCATTCGCTTTGGTTTTGGGAAACACACTCGCCGATCTTCAAAATGCGGCTGATGATGCCCAACTATATTATGATCAATATTTCGGAACCTGGACGGGAGCAACCTCTACCGATTGGAGCAATGGCGCAAACTGGCTGTCGGGCAGCGTACCCGCGGCAGGTGCCGACATCCGCATTCCCGACGTTAGTCTGCAAAGCGGTAATTTCCCGGTTATCAACGGATCGGTTCAGGTAAATAAGCTCCATCTTCTGCCTAATGCACAAATTTCCGTTTCAGGCAGCGGAGTAATCACTACGGAAAATACATTAACCAACCAGGGAACATTCACCATAGATAATAATGGAGCATTGGTTCAGACTGTCAATTCCCAGCTCGCGGGCTCCGGAAACTTTATTGTTAAACGTAATCTGCCCACCTCAGACAGGTTTCATTATCTAGGATCACCGGTAAACAATGTCGCCGTGGGCAGCTTTGGCCTAATTCCTGTTCCGGTTAACGGAAGTAACGGAAGCCAGCTGATTCCGCAGACCTCCTGCAATGCTCTTTCGTTGGAAAACGGATCACCCTGGTGCAATCTGCTTGAACTGCATGAAAATGCCAATCCAATAAACAACTGTTCCCAGTCGCTCTGGCACATCAAGTCATCGGGCACTCTGGAAAATGGCCGTGGATACGCGGCTATGGCCTATACGGGCCCCGCAAACATGACTTTCACGGGAACGGTGAACAACGGTCCCGTTTCTTATCCGGGATTGGGCAACAGCGGAGGAACGATTAATGATCCTCTTTCAGTAAATATTTCACGGGGCTGGCACCTCGTATCCAATCCGTATCCCAGCCCCATTACATTCGGCGCATTGCATGCCTCACTCACCGCGATGGGATTTGGGGCGCAGGTGCAGGTATGGAATGCCGCGGCAAATGCCTGGATACCCTCCGTATCCAATGCCGTCATTGCGGCTTTTCAGGGTTTTCAGATTCGCAATTCAGGGACAAGCACATTGAACTTTCAAACATCCAATGCCTTGCGAACCGCAAATACCAACACATTTTACAGCATGCCTTGGGAGCATTATCTTACGGTAAGTTTAGAAAATGTCGCTCAAACCATGCAGACTCATATATTTTTTCATGACGACGCGACAGATGGATACGATGCCGATTTGGAAGCCAATCGTCTGTTTGGCGGAGCTGATGTACCTGTTACTTACACCAAGACAGAAGAAGCAGAGAAAATGGCTTTCCAAGGATTGGCTCCGCTAAACGGTTACTACAAAGCCGTAGACTTGGGTGTCTACAACGGGAACAATCCGGGAGCATTCACGTTGCGCTTTCAAGACCTAACCACATTAGAAAACGTAACCGTGACGCTGGAAGACAAAAAATTGGGAACCTTTCAACAGGCAGAGGAAGGCTGGACGTATTCCTTTACCTCGGAAATGAACGATTCAGAAGACAGATTCCGCATTCATTTCAATCTGCCCGATCAAAATGGAATTGAGCCATGGGAAAACGGAGAATTTCAAATTTATCCGAATCCTACCGAAGATTATTTTCAACTGAAAGTTAAAAATCAATTCACCGCCTACCGTGCTTTTCTGTACGATTTGAGCGGCAAACAGATTAAATCACTTTCCATACCGGAAGGAACTACCTCGGTTTCGGTAAACACGGATGACTTGCCACCCGGAATGTATTGGCTCAGCATTATGGAAACATCCGGCGAAAAAAGGCGGCATGTGAAAAAATTAACCGTAATCAGGAATTAAAAGGCTTAGAAACTTTTTTTACTTTTGGCCACATTATCATCAAGAATAGAAAGAATGGCATTCGAAAAGATTATTTCCATTTCCGGGCAGACCGGATTGTTTCAGGTTATTTCACAAACAAAATTTGGGCTGATTGCGGAAAGCCTGGAGGACGGAAAACGGATTCCGGTTTATTCCAATCTGAAAGTAAGTTCACTTGCAGAAATATGCATATATGCCGAAGAAGGTGAAATCCCGCTGAATGAAGTTCTTTTGAAGTTGATGGAACTCCATGGGGGCAAGTCCGTGGAATTCAAAAACGATGCGGATGCCAAAGCCATATTTGAGTCCGCTCTGCCTTCTTATGACAAAGAGAAGGTGTATGTGTCCGACATGAAAAAATTGTTGAGATGGTACAACGCCCTTCTCAAAAAAGACTTAATCAAAGCGGAACAAGAGTCTGAGGAATCACCATCTTCGGAAAGCAAAGACACTTCGGAAGAAAAGCCTGCAGCCAAAAAAGCAGGAGCCAAAAAAGCGGGAGCCGCCAATGAGAAAAAAGCGGTATCAGGCAAGTCAGCAGCACCAAAAGCCGCCAGCAAAAGTAAGGGTGCTTCTAAAGTAAGTGCCCCGCGCAAAGCTCAATAAATTCAAAGCCGGGCGACTCTTACTGTCCGCCCATTTTCCGAAGTTTTTGGTTTGTCGGATGGGAAAATTCCTTGATTAGTTAAGGTGGGCAATCACCGTGCGATTCCCTACTGCTTTATCGCCGATATTTACGTTGATTTCCGCATCCAACGGCAGGAACAGATCAACACGGGAACCGAATTTTATGAAACCGAATTCATCTCCCTGCCTTATTGCTCCATCCTGTTTGGTATAATTCACAATTCTCTTAGCTAAGGCTCCTGCAATCTGCCTAACCAAAATTTGTTTACCGTCCGTTCTTTCGAATACGGTTGTGGTACGCTCATTTTCCTCAGAGGATTTCGGGTGCCAGGCAACCAAGTACTTTCCCGGATGGTATTTGTAATAAATGGATTTTCCCGAAACAGGCGCAAAATTGATGTGCACATTCAGCGGGCTCATAAACACGGAAACCTGAATTACCTCACGCTTCAAAAACTCCGGTTCGAACACACGTTCAATTACCACCACCTTGCCATCGCATGGAGAAAGTATTCCTTCCGCAGAAACTTGCAGTACCGTGCGATCAGGTTTTCTGAAAAATTGCAGAATAATGAGAAAAAAAAACAAGGCGAATCCGATCAGCAGATATTTCAGGACGGGAATGTCCCCCGCAAAAAAAACGGCACAAAAAATAACCGCGGCAGAAAGCACCGAGGAAAGAGCCAACGTGGTAAAACCTTCTTTGTGAATCGTCATGTTTTTATCAGAACAAAATAAATCATTAAAACCGGAGCGCTGATGAGGAATGAATCAAAACGGTCCAAAAAACCGCCGTGACCGGGCAAAAAGTTCCCTGAATTTTTTACATGCAAAGTGCGCTTCAGTTTCGACTCGGACAAATCGCCCACCACAGCCAAGAAAGAAGCGCAGATCCAAATAACGGCGATATCGGACAGTCGGTTGGGATTAGAAAAAACCAAAATGGCTAATGCAATCAACCCCGAGCCTACGGCCCCTCCCAGAGTTCCTTCCCATGTTTTGCCGGGTGAAATCGTTTCGGCAAGTTTGTTCCTACCCAAAAATTTACCGAACAAGTAAGCAAATGAATCATTGGCCCAAACCAACACAATAAAACAAAGTACCGGAAAGAAGTCATACTCAGCCCCGGGAGCATGAATGCCACAAAAAAGAACAGCCACGAAAGGAAATGCCGAATAAGCAATTCCCAGCAGCATGATGCCCAACTCCTCAAAAGACCGCTGGGCATGAGAGAAGGTAGCCGAAAGAACGGAAATTAAAAAAGGGATGAGCAACCACAGCAGATAACGAAAATCAAAATAACCCAGGAGGGATAACGCAGTGGTGGCATAGAAGGCGGTTCCGGAAAGAATACCTAAAACAAAAAACGGACTCTTTTTTATGCCATAGAGCGAATAAAACTCATACAGCGAACCCAACATGAAAAAACCGAAAGCGAGGATGAAGGAAATTTCGTGCAGCCAAACACAACCCAACGTGAACAAGGCAAAGAAAAAACCGGAGACCGCTCTGCGCCTCAGATTACTCCAATCTGTTTTTTTCATTATCGGGTCCATTCGGACGTAAATATATTGCAATTATCCCCTTCCTCCGAAAAAACATCCGGCACGGGGTGGAACAATATCTTGCCAGGCCCGTTTAAATTGCCAATTTTGACGCGTGAAAATAGGCATCGTATTATATCCCACTTTCGGCGGAAGCGGCGTGGTTGCCACAGAGCTCGGTTTGGAGTTGGCCTCAAGAGGACATCATGTTCATTTTATTTCCTATAACCAACCGGCACGGATTACTTTTTTCAATCAGAACGTTACTTTCCACGAAGTCATCGTTCCCGATTATCCCTTGTTTGAATTTGCCCCCTATGAGACAGCCCTCACCGGTAAAATCGTGGATGTGGCTCTTTTTGAAGATCTGGACGTGCTGCATGCCCATTATGCCATTCCGCATGCCACCTGTGCCTACCTCGCCAAACAAATTTTGGCACAAAAAGGAAAACACCTCCCATTCATCACCACCTTGCACGGAACAGACATAACGTTGGTGGGCAAGGAACCCTCCTACCTTCCCTCGGTTACGTTTGCCATAGAAAATTCAGATGCCGTAACCGCAGTTTCCCAAAGTTTAAAGGAACTTACCCAAAAAGATTTCGGGATCAAAAATCCCATTCACGTCATCCACAATTTCATCAATCCGGAATTGTTCCACTACTCGTCCGAAAAATGCATACGGCCTTACACGGCACCCAACGGGGAAAAAATCATCATGCACATTTCCAATTTCAGGCCGGTGAAACGGATTCCCGATGTGATTCATGCTTTCGCAGGCATACGGGCTCAAATGCCCGTGAAATTGGTGATGGTAGGTGACGGGCCTGAAAGGACACTGGCCGAACGGATGGTAAGGGATTTGGGACTCGCGGCAGATGTGCACTTTTACGGAAAGATAAAGCATACCTCGGATATACTTCCCTGCTCCGACCTTTTCATTTTACCCTCCGAATCGGAAAGTTTCGGATTGTCCGGTTTAGAAGCGCTCGCATCGGGAGTACCCGTGATTTCAACCAATACGGGAGGAACGCCCGAAGTGCAGATCCACGGAGAAACCGGTTATCTGGTCAGTCCGGGTGATGTGGATTCAATGATTCGTCATGGATTGGAATTACTGGGCGATGAAAACACCTTGCGGCGTTTTAAAGAAAATGCATTAGAAAGAGCGCAGGACTTCACCGCAAAAAAAATCATTCCTTTATACGAAGCGCTTTATAAAACGGTGTTGGAAAAATCATCAGAGGCTCACTGATCATCCACCGGAAGTGACATCAGATCTTTCCTGATTCAATGAGCAAAACAATTTCTTCGATGTAGCGATCTTCCGTGGACTGTTCCGGATCAAAATCCCTTTCCAAATCATACCCGAATATTCCGGCCAGGCCATCATAAAACCAAGCGGTGAAACGACCTCTTAAATCATCCACCAGACGATAGGCAGTCCGGCCTGTCTCACGGTCTATAAGTTTGAGTAAAATACGGCCTTCGGTAAAATTGAGCTGCCTGATTTCCTTTCCGAATTCGCGTTCCAGTTCTTTTTCCGCTTGCTTCATGTACCTTTTTCTTTCCGGCCGACTCATGTGCACCAACGCCTTATCAAATTGCTGAAGACGTTCTCCCGCCTTATGGGCGTAAGGATATACTTTCTTAATGGCTTTAACCAGACGAACATATTTTCGCTGTTGCTTTCCGGAATAGAGCAAACGACCGGAAATAATTTCCACCGTGAGCAAATCAAATACGGGTGCGTAGTCCGAATCTCCGATTCCCACGTCCTCCGATGGTTTCGACTTATCAGACAAACTCATTTTGCGCAGCGCTCTCTTATAAATAAGGGAGTCCCGGCTTTCGCTTTTCCCTGTTTGTGCGTGTAAAACGGTACTGATGAAAACACATCCGAGGCAGATCAGTTTACGCATGGTAATTTCTTTAAATAAACCAAATCCAAAATCATACCAAGGATACAAGCATACCCTAAAAACAAAAAACCGCCCCGTAAATAGCGGAGCGGTTTTAAAATGAGACGAATACGTTTTTACTGCTTGGTGGCAGTTAAAACACAAGCATCTGAATCACCCGCAACAGAAAGTGTATAGTTCACGGTAAGAATGTTACCTGACAAGGTTCCTGAACCGGTCACGGCAACACCTTGAACGGTTTGGTTGGTGATGGTAATTGTATTCTGGTTAACCTCTGCAGAAATTACAAAGCCGGTTCCCGCATCGTAAACATTACCCAACAATACGGTATATTCATTGGCTGAAGCCGTAATTGATAATGTGTAGCTGTCGTTACCGCTGGTACATGTTTCAACACCGCTGTATGAGCCTACAAACTTGGAAACGGTTCCCGTAGGATCGCAGGCTTCAGGATCAGATTCGGTAGCCAAAGCATCAAAATTATCGTCAGCCTCTACGGTGCAGCCTTTTTTACCACATCCGGTGTAGGCGAAAGAACCCAGCATCAATGCTGCGATTAAAAATAAGTTTACTCTGTTTTTCTTCATAATCTTTAAATTTAGAGCACAAATGTACCATTTATTACGATTAAATACTAGAAAAGTGATTGATAAAATAAACCGTCTGGAATAAAACACAACCATTTTACTTGTATTTTTGTCGTACAAAAAATTAATTTAAAATGAAAAACGTACAATTTTTAAGTGTTGCATTTGCTGCTGCCATGTTGGTTTCATGCGGAGGAGGAGCCGACAAAGAAGCCGAACGTAAGAAAAGAGAGGCCGATTCTTTGGCCAAGGTAGAACAGGCACGAAAAGACTCTCTGGATGCCGCCATGGCAAGCCAGACCGTAAATGTGTACGAAACCGCGAAGGCCAATCCGGATTTTTCCACCTTGGTTAGTCTTTTGGATCAGGCGGGTTTAGCCGAAACCCTGCAGGACGAAACGGTTAATTTCACTGTATTTGCGCCTACAAATGCGGCTTTTGACAAGCTGGATACAAAAACCTTAGCTGATTTAAAAGATCCCAAAAATGCCGAAAAACTGAAGGATATTCTCCTCTACCATGTGGTTCGCGGCAAATTAATGGCTTCCGATGTAGCCGGTTCCGGAGAACTTCAGGCCATGGATGATAAAGTAATCGTGGTTAAAACAGGTGAATCCGGAACCGTGATGGTATCCAATGCATCCGTGACCACTGCTGACGTGGACGCTACCAACGGAGTTATCCATATCGTGGATGCCGTGATGACACCTCCAGCTAAAAAAGGAACCGCCAAACCCAAAAAGCCGGAAACTGCCCCCGCTCCTGCCCCCACACCGGAAGTAAAAAAACCGGAAACACCTGCTGATAAAGCGGCTGATAAAATGAGCGGAAACCGCACCAATACCGTTGAAGATAAAGCAAAAAATAAAATGGGCGGCGAACGCGACAATCAATCACAACAGAAAGCTGCCGATAAAATGAAACGGAACTAATCCACATTTTAAATTTCATTATTAAAAGAGACTGTCCTATGGACAGTCTCTTTTTTTTGATGTATTTGTTTCAATTCGGTGGAAAGCCGTTTCCCGATTCCCGTGTAATTTTTAGTTTCTCTACAACGCGGATCGTTGCAAAATGGCAGCAACATTAGTTTATCTTTACACTTCAATTCGCAACCGTGCGCTATTTCATCGAATTATCTTATCTGGGTACTGCTTATTGCGGGTGGCAAAACCAACCCAACGGCATATCCGTGCAGGCTTCATTGGAAAAATCGCTGTTCACCCTGCTCCGCCGGGAAATACCCGTTACAGGACAGGGCCGCACCGATGCGGGCGTGCATGCCCTGAAAACCTTTGCCCACATAGATGTAAACGAGCTTCCGTTTGATGAGAAAATCTGGGCTTACAAATGGAATGCGCTGCTCCCTGCAGACATCAGCGTGCATAAAATCATGCGCGTCAAGGACGATGCACATGCGCGTTTTTCCGCACGAAGAAGATTCTACCGTTACCGCATTTGCACCAAAAAAAATCCGTTTGAAAACGGACGTGCCTGGATGCTTTACAGGAAACTGGAGACCGCAGACATGCTAAAGGCCGCAGCATACCTCAAAGGAACCCACGACTTCACCTCCTTTTCCAGCGCCCGTTCCGACACGGAAAATCGCATATGCACCGTAGATAAAATAAGCATCCATGAGCAGGATGGGATTTTAATGATGGACATTTCAGCCGACCGATTCGTGATGAATATGGTACGCACCATCATGGGCACACTCGCTGAGGTAGGTCTGGGAAAACGACAAGCTGAAAGCATACCCGCTATACTTACTGCAAAAAACAGGGAATCTGCGGGAGAAAATGCCCCGCCTCAAGGATTGTTTCTGACCGATGTGGAATACCCGTCCGATATTTTCCTGCTTTGAAAAGGGTACCTTTGCGGCTGATTTATGAGTAATCACACACCAGAAAAACGATTTCCCATCGCTCGCAAGTTAGCCGCCTTCCTTAAGCCGCATAAGGCTTTGTTTAGTTATGCGCTGGCATCTGTTTTACTCATCTCGGTTATTTCTCCCATACGTCCTTACCTGATTCAATATACGTTTGACCACTACATTCTGGAAGGAAATTTCTCGATGCTGCAAAGCATGACCATGCTCTTGGTTGCACTGCTCGTGGCGGAAACCGTAATTCAATTCGGCGTATCCTATCTGAGCAACCGGCTCGGACAATCCGTCATTTTAGATATCCGAAAAACCCTCTTCGAAAAGTTGGCAGGGTTTAAATTGAAGTATTTTGACAACACTCCCGTAGGCACTTTAGTTACCAGAGTCATCAGCGATATTGAAACCATTTCGAGTGTCTTTTCAGAGGGTTTTCTTCAAATCTTGGGTGATTTACTGAAAATCCTATTTGCCATCGGGTTTATGCTCTGGATAGACCCGAAACTTACGTTTATCACGCTGATACCCGTGCCGCTTCTTGTGTTGGCCACCAACATGTTTAAAAACGGTATCAAAAAATCTTTTAAAGAGGTACGCAATAAAGTAGCTGAATTGAATGCCTTCCTTCAGGAGCATATTTCAGGAATGGCTATCGTTCAAATTTTCAACCGGGAAGTTGGAGAATTTAAAAAATTCAAGGAAATCAATGCCGAACACCGCAAAGCCCATATCCGATCAATCTGGTACTATTCCGTTTTTTTTCCGATCGTAGAGATCATCACGGCATTCTCCATCGGCTTAGCCTTATGGTACGGAGCCTCCGAAATTTTGAGGAATGTTTCAGCCAGCGCATCTCCCGGTAAAATCATTTCATTCATTCTGTACATTTACATGCTGTACAGACCGATGAGGCAACTCGCTGATCGATTCAATACCATGCAGATGGGCGTAGTGGCCGCAGAGCGAATTTTCTCGCTGCTGGAAACCGATCAGGCCATTGCAGATGAAGGCAAGGAACAACTGAAAGACCTGAAAGGGGAAATCGAGTTTAACCACCTTTGGTTTTCCTACACCGGAGATGAGTATGTACTGAAAGACATTACGTTGCATATAGCCGAAGGAGAAAAAGTAGCGCTTGTGGGAGCAACAGGTTCGGGTAAAACCTCTCTCATCAACGTGCTCAGCCGTTCGTATGAATTCAACGACGGGGATATCCGTGTTGACGGCCATTCCATCAGGGACATCAGCTTGGATAGCCTTACAAATCATATCAGCATCGTACTTCAGGATGTATTTCTTTTTTCGGGAAGTATCCTGGACAATATCGGGCTACGGGATGAGACTATTTCTCGGGAGGATGTGGAGAATGCCTCAAAATTTATCGGCACCCATGACTTTATCAGCCGACTGCCCGGCGGGTATGACTTCGACGTTAAGGAACGCGGAAATATGCTTTCGGCGGGCCAAAGGCAACTGCTGGCATTTTTAAGGGCTTATGTGCACAAACCAAAAATTCTCATTCTGGATGAAGCCACATCGTCCGTAGATACAGAATCGGAATTACTTATTCAAAGAGCCACCGATCTCATCACGCGCGGCCGTACATCCATTATCATTGCTCATCGGTTGTCAACCATACGCCATGCAGATAAAATCGTCGTGTTAGAAAAAGGGCGCATCCTGGAAGTGGGTACCCATGATAAGCTGATGGCTGCACAAAGCCAATACAAACGACTGATGGAAAAACAGTTTGTCACCGTTTAACGTTTCTGCGAAGGCGGGACTTAACCGCCTAAAATCATTTCACTACTTTACTACAGTCAGGGTTCCTTTTTTCAGCATGGGATCCATTTCCTTACTGCTGATTCCCTGAGCTGTAAGTACCCAAAAATACACCCCGTCGGAAAGTTTGCTACCCAACGACGATATGCCTTCAAAACCGTTTTCGGAAGATTCCGTTTGAAATACTTTGTTGCCCCAGCGATTGAAAACCGCAAACAGATAATTGTAACATTTGTCCTGCAACGGCAGGAAAACCAACTCATCATTCACGCCGTCTCCATTGGGCGTAATGATGTTGGGCAATTCAAAACCGGGTGTTTCCGTTACCTCTACGGTCAAGGTGGAATCAGACACACAACCCGCGGTGTCTGTAAGGGTAAGCGTTACCTGAAAAGTTCCCGTTTGTGTGTAGATATAGGTGAAAAGGGAATCGGAAGGAGGATCAAACACAACACCGTCGCCCATATCCCATGCTGCTGTCTGAATCGGATATAGCCCGTTCTCGGATGTATTTAAAAATGAAACCTCTTCAAAACACAACATCTCATAGGTAAAGGAAGGGTGAGGTTTTTCAATCACCAAAAAAGACTGCGTCAGCGTATCCGCACAACCATGGTTGGTGGTAACCGTGAAGGTAACATCATAGTTTCCCGGTGAAGGAAAGGTATGTGTAGGATTCTCCAAGGATGATCCGGCCGGATTTCCCGTGAGTGTATCCGTATAACCGAAATTCCATAACCACTCATCCTGAACACTGCCGAATGTATCATTGAGTTGGGTATCGTTTTGAAAACTCACCGGAGTTCCGTCGCAAATTTTCAAGGGCGAAAAATTGGCCTCCGGCTTATCGTAGATGATTACATCGGTGTAGGATGTATCTGATTCATTGTTGTCGGTATCAACCACTACGAAGGCATAGGTGCCTGCTGCGGAGCTTGGCACATTCGGAAAAACAAGCTGAGCTGTGCTTCCCAGCGATGTTGAAAAGCCCGGCATTTTATACCAGGAGTAAATTGAATTACTTCCGTTCTGCTCGGAACCTGTAAGTATGAGCGTATCTCCCTCGCACAAAGGACCGTTATTATCGGCATCACTGATTACTCCGCAATCGGTGGTGCCGGCATTGGAGGCGCCTTCATTGCTTTGGGAAAAAATGATATTGCAGGGGTCGTTCGAAAAATTGGTGATAAGCAAAAGGTAATATTCACCGGATTGTGCATTCGGAATATCCACCGTTTCCGTGGGTGCGGGTGAATAGGAACAGTCCACCGTATTGCCCGCGGTAAGCTGACCCGTACATACGTTGGACAAGTCAGAAAAAGGACCGTAACAGATGAAATCGATATCGTTGGTGGGTGTAGTTCCGTTATCCGTACCCACCATGAAAATTTGAATGAGGCCGGGTTGTTCCACCTGCATGAAATACCAAATGGGGTTAGGCTCACTCCCCAAACAGCCGTAATCAGGACCCGGTTGGGCATTCCCGCTATTTACCCCAGCCGGAAAATTATAGTCGGTTCCCGTACAGAATGGCAAGGGGTCGGAACAGGTATTTCCCGTTTGACAGAAAATGGATAAGGCATGTATTACGAAAGAAAAAATCAACAGAAATTTCTTCATCTTTTGATTTAGTTTTTTTCGAAAGTACACTTTTTTCCAAAAAAAATAGCCGTTCCTCATTTTAGAACGGCTATTTAATAAGTTGTAAGTCAAATCTATTTTGTTCCCACCACACTGATGGTTCCGCTTTTCTTGACTTCCTGGCCTTGCCCGGGACCTACCCCGTTGCCTACCAGAATCCAAAAATAAACACCATCCTGCAGGCCGCTTCCCAGGTTGGAAATTCCGGCAAATCCATTTTCAGAGGACTCCGTTTCAAATACCTTGGCTCCCCAACGGTTGAAAACCGAAAAAATGTAATTGTAGCATTTATCGTAGATAGCGGGAAATGAATAGCTGTCGTTTACCCCGTCGCCATTTGGAGTAAGCACATTGGGCAAATCATCAAACAAAGGAGTAGGTTCTACCGTAATGTCTATCGTAGTATCGGATGCACAACCGGCAGTATCTGTAACGGAAAGAGAAACCGTGTAGCCCGATACCGACGGATAGGTATAAAACACCAGCGAGTCTTGTGAAGAAGAAGTTCCTGCGCCGTCACCAAAATCCCAGGAAACCGTTTCGTAAGGATATGTGCCAAGCTCGGTGGTATTGGTAAAAAGGACTTCCCCAAAGCAAAGCGACTCGTAGGTAAATGCGGCTTCCGGTTTTTTGATTACCAAAAAGTTATATTCAAAAGTATCCTTGCATCCGAAATTGGTTTCTACCGTAAGTGATACAGGATAATTTCCATAACCCGGGAAAACCTGTGTAGGTTCCTCAGAGGTGGAAGTCACGGGATTTCCGTTTCCCGGATCATTAAATCCGAAATTCCAGAGCCAGGAATCTTGCACACTTCCCCAGGCATCGGAAACCTGAGTTTGATTGGAGAATACCACAGGGCTGTCGTCGCATACCTGCAGGGGAGCATAAGCAGCAACCGGTTTATCGTACATACGGATAAAAACGGAATCGGAACGAACACACCCTTCAAGGCTGACTACCGTAACGGAGACCGTACCTTCGGAAGATACCAAGGTAGTTTCGGCATTACTGCCGGTATTCCAGGAATACGATTGCTTTCCGGCAGTGGCTTGCAGCGTAATGGGTGTGCCTTCGCAAAAAGCGGTATCTCCCGTTATGCTGAGCGGATTGGGAATAATGTTCATCGTAAACGGAGCCGAAGTGGTTACACACCCATTGGCATCAGTAGCCTCCACGGTGTAGGTTCCGGGAAACAACAATTGGGGATTCGCTCCTGCGAAACCGTTCCACTCGTATGACACAAACGTAGAGGGAGTCACGGTAAGTTGATACAAATTACCTTCACAGCCCTCTGCCGGTCCGCTTATGACAGGGGTATTAACGGGAAATATGGTAAGCGTATTGCTGAACGGCGGACTTTGACAACCGTTTATGGTTACCTGAAGCGTGTAGGTTCCGTTGAAAAAAGTTTGTGCGTTATTAAATGTTACCGACGATAGATTATTGGTGTATCCTGACGGGCCTGACCAGTTGTAAACCGTTCCTGCGGGAAGCGCCGGATTGGGAGTCATCGTAACGGTTTGACCTGCGCATGCGGGTGAGGTGATGTCGAAATTGGGAGCCGGCGGAATCGGATTTACCGTTACGCTGGTGAATGCCGTATCGGATTCAAGCGAAAAATTATCCGTAACGATTACCGCATAAGTATAATTTCCGGCCGCGGTGGGAACTGATGCAAAATTGGCCGAAGTAGAGATTACCGTGGAAAAGTTGGGCAACAAATACCAGGCAAAAGAGTAAGAACCGGTGGCCGAACTGCCGTTGGCCGTGAGCACCAGCTGCTCGCCGAGGCAAATGGGGCCATTGTTTTGGGCTGCACTCAGCACTCCGCAGTTTGTGCTGCCAGAGCCGCCATTTTGGATAAGATTTATAGTACCCGGTTGTTGTGAATAGTTAGTAACAAGCAAAATATAATATTGTCCGGTAACCCCGTTGGTGATATTTACATTTTCTACAGATGCCGCGGAAAAACTGCAGTCCTGATTGGATGCAGCCACGTTGTTACCGATGGAAGTACAACCCTGGGCCACGGTAGCAAAAGGCCCCCACAACATAAAATCAACGTCAATACCGGTTCCATTCGGATTCGTTTGGGTAAGCAACATGTCAATATTCCCACTTTGGCCAACCTGTAAGTAAAACCAATTGGGGTTCGGGGAAGATATCAAACAGTTGATCGTTCCCAGACTGGGCTGTCCGGTAGGGCTGGCATAGGTAAGGCCTTGCTGAGCGCAGATAGGAGCCGCGTTATTGCACAAAGCCGACAACTGCGCCGATGCATTTTGACCATAAAAAGCAACCAGGGCAAGAATGCCCACACATAATTTTTTCATGCCTGTCTCGGTTATTTTTGAATCAACTTTTTACGGGATGCCTCATCCGATTGCTCTCCCTTAGCCTTTTCCCTGAGAGCTAGAATAATTTCGCGGGATTCCTCCTCAGAAATCGCCGATGCATGAGCACACAGAGTCCAAGCCCCTTTTTCATTCACCACAGAAACGGGAAAAATTCTACTTTCGGCATAAACCAACTCCATAAAGGCCGCTTTTTGGCCATCATTGCCAAACTGATTTAAATCAACCACCAAAAAGTGTTTTCCCTTTTCCTTTAAATCGGTGGAGGTTTTCACAAAACCGGACTGGGCCAATGCACCAACCAGAGAAAATCCCCAAAACGTAAAAACTACAGCTACTTTTTTCATGTGTCAAATTCAAAAGTTACGAACCACAAATATATCTTTTTATACCAATTCGATAGACATTTTAACAATTATCAAAAATTCAAGAAATTCATTTTGAAGTTTCACTTTGCATTAAATGTTTAATTTCGACCCGTTTTATTGCCTATGAATATCGTATTTATTCGACTCGTTTCTGTTTGCTTTGTCTTGTTTTATGGTTCAGTAACCTTTGCGCAAAGCATAAAAATCGCGGGCTCCGTAAAAGATGCCGACAGCAATCAGCCAATTCCGTTCGTAAACATTTCGGTTAAGGATATGCCGGGCGGAACCGCATCAGATTTAAACGGAAAATTTGAATTATCCGTCCCCCCCGGACTGAAAACAATCATTTTTTCCGCCATCGGGTATGAAAAAGTGACGAGGGTGGTGGAAGTAAAAGCAGGTGCAACACCCAGCCTCAATATCACCATGCTGCAAACATCCAAGCAGTTGGACATTATGGTGGTTTCTGCATCGAAATATGAAACCAAGCAACAAGAGCTCACCTCCTCGGTAGAGGTAATCAAGCCTACTTTAGTAGAAAATAAAAACGTAACGAGTATTGACAAAGCCATTGAACAGACTCCGGGCGTGGCCATCGTTGATAATGAACCCCAGATTCGCGGAGGAAGCGGATTCAGTTCAGGGCTTGGCAGTCGTGTGATGATTCTGGTGGATGATATTCCCCTTATGCGCGGAGATGCGGGAAGACCGGTTTGGGGTTTCATTCCCATTGAGAATGTGGAACAAATTGAAGTATTGAAAGGAGCCTCATCCGTATTGTACGGCTCCTCTGCCCTGAACGGAGCCATCAATGTGCGCACGGCTTTTGCCAAAGAAAAACCCATCACCAAAATAACCCTGATGAGCGGTTTGTACAGCCGGCCCGACGACCCCGCACAGCGTGAATTTCTTTACGGGGAAACCGACACGGCAAAACCTTATAAAAAGCGACCTCTCCCCTTTTTTACGGGTTTAAGCGCCATGCATGCCCGCAAGATTGACAACTTTGATTTCGTGGTGGCGGGTAATCTGTTCTGGGATGAAAGTTACATAGGCCCCGAAAATCGAAAAATACTACCTCCGGGCGTGACTCCCCTGGCCGATTATGACGCCCTCATCAGTCCGAACAACAGAGGTAAATATGAAAAGAGGGCCCGTGTCAATTTCAGTACCCGCATCCGTAATAAAAAAGTGGAAGGGTTGATTTATGGAATCAACGGAAACATCATGTACCAGGAAGAAGGACAGACCTATTTCTGGCTGAACGATTCTGCGGGCATGTATAATGCATTCCCAGGTTCGCTGATCAATTTTAAGAATCTGATGTTTTATGTGGATCCTTACATTTCCTATACGAACAAATCGGGCGACAAACACTCCCTGAGAGGAAGGTATTTTTACTCCGATGGGAAAACAGACCGAAAACAGGCCACCCGAAGTGATCAGTATTATGTGGATTATCAATACCAGCGTTTATTCAAAAAACTAAACTTTAACCTGATAACGGGCCTTACCGCTACATACACGAATTCGAGTGGAGAGGTATTTATCGGTACGCCTGACGGGAAAAACAAAAGCAGTCAGTTAAATGCTTCATTATATACTCAAATTGAAAAGAAATTTTTCAAACGCCTCACCATTCAGGGAGGGGCACGTTTTGAATATTTTGAAATAAACGGAGAATATGCGGGAAAACCCGTATTCCGCGCCGGAGCCAATCTGATGATCACCGAAGGAACCTACATGCGTGCCTCCATCGGACAGGGCTACCGGTTTCCCTCCATCGGCGAAAGGTATATTGTTACAAGCGTAGGAGGTTTCGGCTTTTATCCCAATCCTGACCTGAAGCCGGAGACCTCATGGAGCACCGAATACGGAATCAAGCAGATGTTCCGCATCAAAAACTTCGTAGGCTTTGTGGACGTGGTAGGATTTTACCAGCGGTACAACAACTTTGTGGAATTTTATGCCGGACTATGGGGAGCCCCCCCTCCCGATAATCCTTTTGACATAGGCAAACGGCTAGGGTTCAAATTTGTAAATACCGGAAAAGCCGTCGTTTACGGAGGGGAGTTATCCATAGGCGGTTTTGGAAAAATCGCCAAAAACGTAGAGCTCCAAATTATGGCCGGGTATACCTATTCCAGACCGCTTTCACTCTCCAAAGACCGGGTGGTTGATTCCTTTATCAGCAATCCTGTTACGGGTACACAATACAATGTCAACTATAACAATTCATCGGCAGGTGACTCCACCAGCGGAATTCTAAAATACCGCATCGAACATTTGGCCAAATTTGATGCGGAAATTTTACTGAGCGGATTTGAATCCAAGGTCGGAAAGGTATTTAACGGTTTTTCCATAGGAGCCTCCGTACGCTATTACAGCGGCATGCGCAACATAGACCGTTTCTTTATCGCCTACGACAAACCCACAGGTTTTGGTACGGGAATCACCAACTATGCAGCCAACAACAACGGAAAATTCACCAGTGATGCCGTGGTGATTGATGCACGGCTTGGATATGAACTCAAAAAACATTTTCGGTTCGGTTTAATCATGAACAACATACTCAATAAAGCGTACACACTGCGCCCCATGAGTCCTGAAGCCCCACGCGCAACATCCCTTCAGGTAGTTTACAAAATCTAATAAAAAAAGAAAAAACATGAAAAAACAAGTACTTACATGGACGGCAGCCCTGCTGGGCGGAACCTTGTCTCTGCTGGCTCAGCCGGTGATTCCCAACGGCGATTTGGAATCATGGACAACCATTTCGGGCGGAGATGAACCCACGGGCGGTTATCTGAAATCGCTGAACCAGATTTTGGCATTTCCGGGCGGACCACCCGCAACCTGCTTCAAGGAAACCGCGAATCCACATGGAGGAACTGCAGCAGCAAAAATCGTTTCCGCCAGTTTTGCCACATTGGGAATTTTTATTCCGGGAGCCCTTGGAACCATCACACCCATCGCCAATCCCGTTTCTGCCCAGTTGGCGGAGCCCTTTACCGGCAAACCGGAATCCATTCGCGCATGGTTAAAATATACCCCGGTTACAGGCGACTCCGCCGAGGTTTTCGGGTATCTGTTCAAAACCACGGGAGGAGTGAGAGAAACGCTTGCCGTAGCTTCGCAAATATTCCTCCAGGCTGTTCCCAACTGGACAGAGATTACCGTTCCATTTACCTATTTGAATGCCAATGCCACACCTGACTCTGCCTCACTTCTGTTTGTTTCAAGTGCGGGATACAATTTCAGCAACCTATTCCTTTGTCAGGGCAGTGCCGGTTCCACGCTTTGGATTGATGATGTTTCATATGTGTATCCGTCATCCATTACCGAATCAGGAAAAGAGTCCGATAAGCTGACCGTTTTCCCCAATCCGGCAGAAGATTTCCTTACATTAACTTTTGCCTACGAAGTACCTTCGGGCACGGTTTCCGTAGCCGACATGAAAGGCCGTGAAGTACTTAAAACAAGCTTCACGGGCACACAACAGAATATCGATGTTTCAGCATTACAATCAGGAAGCTATGTAATTTCGCTGGGCAACGAAAAAGGGCTTCTGGCTCGCAAGACATTTCTTAAAAAATAATCCGATTTGATTGAACGAAAAGCCGGAGATTACCCTCCGGCTTTTTTATTTTAGGCATCATGCAGTGCCGAGAACGCTTTTTTCTTAGTTTTGTATCCCGTTACATTGTTTTAAATTCAAATGGCTCAAACCAAGTATGTATTCGTAACGGGCGGAGTTGCCTCGTCTCTCGGAAAAGGAATTTTAGCAGCCTCGCTGGGCAAATTGCTCATAGAACGTGGCTTCCGCGTTACCATCCAAAAATTAGATCCCTACATCAACGTTGATCCGGGAACCCTGAACCCTTACGAACACGGTGAATGTTTTGTAACCGACGACGGAGCCGAAACCGACTTGGATCTGGGTCATTACGAACGCTTTCTGGACGTGAGCACATCACAGGCCAATAACGTTACCACCGGCCGCATATATCAAACCGTAATCAATAAAGAACGCAGAGGCGATTACCTCGGCAAAACCGTGCAGGTAATTCCGCACATTACGGACGAAATAAAACGCAGAATACGCCTGTTGGGCGAAACCGGAAAATACGACATCGTACTCACCGAAATAGGCGGAACCGTGGGCGACATTGAATCGCTCCCCTACATTGAGGCGGTAAGACAGCTTAAATGGGATTTGGGAGGGGAAAACGCCATCGTGCTGCACCTTACCTTGTTGCCCTTTTTGCGTACATCGGGCGAATTGAAAACCAAGCCCACACAACACTCCGTAAAAATGCTGCTGGAATCGGGAGTGATGGCCGATATTTTGGCGCTGCGCACAGAATTCAGCATAGACCAGGACATCCGCCGAAAAATTGCCCTTTTCTGCAATATTGACCGTGAAGCCGCTATTGAAGTCATTGATGCGGAAACCATATACGATGTGCCTCTTCTCCTGCAAAAAGAAGGATTAGACAAGGTGGTTTTGAAAAAATTAGGCCTTTCCCTAAAGCGGGAGCCCAAACTCACCGCCTGGAAAGAGTTTCTGCATACTTTTAAAAATCCGGAAGGCGAAGTGAACATCGGCCTGGTGGGTAAATATGTGGAATTAAAAGATTCCTATTTGTCCATTCACGAAGCCTTGGTGCATGCCGGAGTGAAAAACAAGGTAAAAACCAAAATCAAATGGATTCATTCCGAAGACCTGGAAGAATTCACCAATGAAGAATTAAAAGCAGAAATAGGCTCTCTGGACGGAATTTTGGTTGCCCCCGGTTTCGGTAACAGGGGTATAGAAGGAAAAATCAGGGCCATTCGCTATGCGAGAGAAAATAATCTTCCTTTTTTCGGCATCTGCCTAGGTATGCAATGCGCGGTAATTGAATTTGCGCGCAACGTGCTGCAGATGCCCGATGCCAATTCCACCGAATTTGACGACACCACCAAATTTCCCGTCATACACCTCCAAAAAGACCAAGTGGATGTGACCGAAAAAGGCGGTACCATGCGCCTCGGATTGTACAACTGCAAACTCGAGAAAAACTCCCTTGCCGCAAAAGCATACGGAGAAACCAATATTTACGAAAGACACCGACATCGCTATGAGTTTAACAATACGTATCTGGAAGCCTACAAAAAAGCGGGCATGAAAATTACCGGTATGAACCCGGAAAAACATCTGGTGGAAATCGTAGAGGTGGAAAACCATCCTTTCTTTTTGGGTGTGCAGTTCCATCCCGAATACCGAAGTCGGGTACTCACGCCGCATCCCGTGTTTGTTTCCTTCATCAGTGCAGCCATTGAGAATCATCGGAAAAAAGAAAAATCAAAAGCAAAACCGAAAAAAACGGTCAGTTAAACCATGAATTTCTGTTCGCATTGCGGAGCCACTGTGCATCTTTCGGTGATACCGGGAGATACGGTGATGCGATTTTACTGCTCCGCCTGCGAAACCGTTCATTACCAAAACCCTAAAATCATCGTGGGATGTATTGCGGTGGATGAAAATAACCGGGTACTGCTGTGCAAAAGGGCCATAGAACCCCGGATAGGCAAATGGGGCATTCCAGCGGGATATTTAGAAAACGGAGAAACCATAGAGGCGGGAGCCGTAAGGGAAACCTTCGAAGAATCGAACGGCGTCGTGGCCGAGCTTAGTCTGCATTGTATTTACAATTTACCTCATGTAAACCAGGTGTATATTTATTTCCGGGGGAAATTGGTTTCCTGGGATTTTGAACCCAATGCCGAAACATCGGCCGCGGGATTGTTTTCAGAAAATGAGATACCATGGGATGAATTAGCATTTACTTCAAACCGCTTTGCACTTCAAAAACACTTTTCACATGAAAAAGGACCGCATCAATCCGTGTTTATCGGGCATTTTGAGCCCACGGGTAATTCTGATTTTTAGCATTTCTCTTCTCCTGCTTCCCGGATGCAAAAAGGAACCTTGGCAGGGAAAATTCGTAGCACCCGAAGGTAATCAATGCTATCTGCTCGATTATGTCGTCGTGCACCAAGACAATACAGCCGATGTGAAGTACGAAGCCCTGAAAGACGATGCAAATTTTGCGGCTTATTACAGAGAATCGGATAGCATTTTAAACATCCGCGAAATCAACAAAGACTGGTTTTTCAAATACCGGAATGATACGCTGTTCGAAGTATCCAACTTAGATCCGTTTTGCTTTCTGGTGAAGGAGAAAGAAGACAAGTAAAAAAGTTTACATAATCTTAATCCAAATACTCTTCCTTACAATATCAACCATCGTAATATTGCAATATTTTTATTATGGGAATAACTAAATCTACTTTATTTTCAAAAACAGACAATCGTCTGGCTCAAACGGCAAAAGCGCTCGGCCATCCCGCCCGTATTGCGATCATCAAACACTTATTGAAAGTAAATGCCTGTATTTGTAATGACCTGATGGATGTTGTTCCCTTATCCCAGCCCACGCTGTCCCAACATTTGAAAGAACTGAAAACGGCAGGTATAATACAGGGAAATGTGGATGGAACCTCGATTTGCTATTGCCTGAATGAGAAAGCCATTGCACCATTGAAAACGCTGCTCGAAAAAATTTCCCGCCACGATAAACCCAATTGTTGCTGAATGAAAGGAAAAATATTGATTCTGTGCACGGGAAACAGTTGCAGAAGCCAGATGGCCCACGGCTTTTTAAAGACTTTTTCCCCTGATTGGCTGATTGCCTCCGCAGGTACGGAAGCCTCTGGAATTCTGAACCCAAAAGCCGTTGACGTGATGAATGAAGCGGGCATTGATATCAGTCATCATACTTCGGATTCGGTTGAAAAATACCTGCACGAAGAATGGGATTATGTAATTACCGTATGCGGGGGAGCCAATGAAAACTGCCCCGCCTTTAGCGGAAAAGTAAAAAACCGGCTGCATTTGGGATTTGAAGATCCTTCTCATGCCCAAGGCAGCGAAGAATTTATTTATTCGGAATTCAGAAGAATCCGCGACCTCATTCAGGAAGAATTCACCCGCTTTTACAACCACCATTTATCCATGAACGCCTAACCATGAATACGCCTAAAAAACAGATCGCTTTTTTCGAAAAGTACTTATCGCTCTGGGTAGCTTTATGCATAGCCGCCGGAATTGCCATCGGACATTTTGCACCCGGATTTTCTGAAACCCTGAGCAGCTGGGAAATGGCCAAAATTAATCTGCCGGTGGCACTTTTAATTTGGCTGATGATTTACCCCATGATGCTTCAGATTGATTTTTCAAGCATCAAAAACGTAGGAAAAAATCCGCGCGGTTTGATTCTTACCGTAGTCGTCAATTGGCTTATCAAGCCTTTTACCATGGCCTTTTTCGCCTGGATTTTCTTTGCGCATCTATACAAGGCCTACATCACCCCCGATTTAGTGGGAGAATACATGGCGGGAGCCATCCTGTTGGGCGCGGCTCCCTGTACGGCGATGGTTTTTGTATGGTCTTATCTCACGGATGGAGACGCCAATTATACCTTGGTTCAGGTCTCGGTAAACGACCTTATTCTGCTCGTTGCATTTGTGCCGCTGGTCGGTTTACTATTGGGAATATCGGAAATTCAAATTCCATATGATACCCTGCTGGGCAGTGTGCTCATTTTTGTGGTCGTGCCTCTTGCTGCAGGCATCGTCACCCACCGAATGTTAACGCGCTTAAAAGGTAAATTGTGGTTTGAAACTTATTTTCTTCCAAAACTGAAACCGATATCCGTAACAGCCCTTTTACTGACGTTGATTTTACTTTTTGCCTTTCAGGGAAATAACCTGCTGAAAAAGCCCATCATCATCCTTTTGGTTGCCATTCCGCTTATTCTCCAAACCTATTTCATCTTTTTCATCACCTGGTTTTTTGGCAAAAAATTAAACCTCACTTATTCGGTAAATGCGCCGGCTGCCCTGATAGGTGCAAGCAATTTTTTTGAATTGGCCGTAGCTGTTGCCATTTCACTTTTCGGGTTGAACTCGCCCGCGGCTTTGGTAACTGTGGTAGGTGTATTGGTTGAAGTGCCTGTAATGCTTTCCCTGGTAAATTGGAGCAACCGTAACCGGTACAAACAATCAGATGCCCAAAATGCGGGCCATGGCAATTCCCAATAAATTGCCAATCACGTTGCCCAAAATACCCGCCGCCACTCCGGGAAACAGAATGGCGGAGTTGCCCAGTGAACGTGCAATCGCCGGCACAAACGGCGGACTCATGATTCCCGCGGCCGAGGTGATGATGACGGTATCCCGGTCCAGGCGAAACAAAACGGCACCGAGTAAGTGAATCCCCATGGATACAAGCAACACAAAAGCCATAAAGGCGCCGGTTTGCCAACTCTGCGCCTCCAATTGGCTGAAATCACTCAGCAATCCCATACCCGTGGCAAACACAAGAAGGAAATAATCGCCCGTGGCAAACGAAGCGGACAAATTTTTCACCCGGGGAATGAATGAGGCGGCAACGGCCAGCAGCGTAATGACCGGGATGATAAAGGAGGCCTCGATCTTACGATAAAAAAGAAAACTGAGTCCCAAGGAAAAACCAAGAATCAAAGCGGCGACCGATAGCGAAGAAACAACACCCCGAAAAGTGACCTTTTGATTTGACAAATCCGCCGAATTTTCATCGGCATACGACAATTTTTTCTTCGGAAGAAACAGACCGTATAGAGGTCCCGCCAGAGTCATCGTAAACAACAGGTAGGAACCGCCCAATACCACATCATACATATTCAGCAAACCGAACAATTCGGGAGGTGCATCAAGCGCCATACTTACCGCCGCCATATTGGCCGTGCCTCCCGTAAAAACACCCGTGAGCATGCCTGCCATCAAATGGGCATGGTCCACGTAATTACGAAAAAGAAAATAACCCAGCGCAGAGGCAGAACATACCGAAAAAATCACGAGCAAAAACGAAAGACCGGTTTCACCCGCCAATCCGATCCAAGCCTTAAAATCGCAGGAAAGCAAAAGTAAAATAATGGCAAGAGGAACAACGGCCTGGGTGACTTCACGGGTAAAATCGGGCAATACGAAAGGAGCCTGCAGATTAACCGCGAGCATACCGGCCAGGTAACAAACCACCACGGGACCCAAAACCTTAACTATTCGAAAACGGACACAAAGCCATTTGGACAGCATGGGCAATGTGCCTAAAAAAACCAAAAGCAGAAAAGAAAAAACCAAAACCATAAATGCATAAACAATAAACCAAATAAAATCAATCGAAATTCAAAATCAAAAAATGGATAACAAAAAAATAATTCGGTATATCATATCCATAATTTTTAGATATACCTAAATATTTATTTTTGCCAAACAAACATTTTTATGTGTGAATTAAAAAAATATCTATTTCTAATTTTTTGCCTTATTTGCCTAAAGGCGTCAGGGCAGCAAATAAGGATCGGACGGTTACATGATGAAAAAAATAATCCGATTTCAGGAGCCCACATTTCAGTTAACGAAACAAGTTGGCAGACCACTTCAAATCAGTTGGG
>CAYYRB010000011.1:37985-47411 GCA_964473995.1 uncultured Candidatus Competibacteraceae bacterium
TCAAAAGGAAGCCGGCAACCCTTGTGGGGGGCGGGAGGAGGAATAAGCGGAACCGTGAATCTGATTTCAAAAAATGCTCAATGCGACCGAAATGAATTTTCATTCCGCGGAGGAGTTTTTCCTTCCGGAAAAACAGACTGGATCGGTTCAGCATTGGTATCAAGAACCTCCAAAAACGGAAACAGAGGTTTCCTTTTTGCCTACACTGGGCGATACCGCAGTGCATTAGACATGAACAAAGACGGCCTGTCAGACATACCAAGGCTACACAACCAGACCTTGATCAGCGAATGGTATGGTTCCAACCCAAAAGGAAGTAATTTCCGCATCAGGTCCTACTACCTTTTTGAGCAGCGGAGAGGCGGAAATCTATTTCAAATGCCCTTTCACCTGACCGATATTACGGAGGCTCTCTCCCACCACAGTATCGGAGTCGACTTAAATTATTCAATAAAACAGACCTCCTTTTACTTGAGTCTATTCACCACCTTTCGAAACAGCTACTACGGATCGGGAGGAAATGCCGCTTACCAATACCTGAACGAGAACGATGTATGGGAAAACGGGCCGTTGACCGCTGCAGACTCCACAGCCATGAACAACTATCAAAGAGCACTTAAATCGTACGGAAAGTCAGTGGAGATTCCTTTTGTTTTTGGATATGCAGCCAAAAACCGACCGAACGAAAAAATCAGTCTGGAATGGGGAGCTGAAATTCTGGGAAACATCCTAAAAGACCAAATGCCTTTTTACGGACGAAGCCTGAACGAGAACATCCTATCATCAGGCCTTTATTCACGCGTGCTTTTGAAACCTTTAAACAACCTGGTGCTAACCGCGGGATTCCGGGGTGATCTGCATTACCTGCAATCAACCATGGTTACCGGCCATTCTCCTCTTAAACAACGACGCTTTTTTTTCACCCCGTTGCCAAGAGTAAATCTGCTCTTTGAGCCGATAAAGGGACTCACTTTCGACGTGGGCTACTCCAGAGGGTACAGGCTCCCGAGGATCGGAGACGAAGAACTACACATCAGCCTCGTAGGCGGCGATGTTTTGCTCGTGGTACAGCAGCCCGGTTTAAAGCCGGAATCTTCTGATGCGGCAGACTTTGAAATCACGGGTAACATGAGCCCAAAAAACGGGAATATCCGCCTGAAGGCCGAAGTATTCTTAAACAGGCTGAGTCGAATGTTTTTATTGGGCGGACAATTTGAAAATGAAGGATTCTCCATCATTGAAAAAAGAAACGCCGGCAATGCGCTTATTTGGGGTTTAGGTTTCTCCTGTGACCTAAAATGGAAAACTTTTTTCAAGCTGGAAATGGGTATAACCCGGCAATGGGGTTCATTTCAAACTCCGCAGATTATTTGGGAAAATGATGCTCAGGGATTAATCGTTCAACCCCATCTGAAAAGCACACAAACCCATCAGATTCTCCGAAATCCGAGCTGGTATGGATTCGGCGTATTGGCATTTACACCCGGGAAATGGAACATTTCTGTTTCAGGTGTTTTTACCGGAAGCATGTGGATACCCTACGTTTCAGGACCATTGCTTTTCCCTGAAACTTCATCGCAGGCACTTGGCGAATACACGGAATTACGACGGACTCCCGGATTTTCTGAACTAGGCTTACGAATAAGCCGAAACTTTCCTATTTTCAAAAAAATGGTACTTTTTCCTGAATTGGGTGTGAGCAACCTGCTCAATGCATTTCAGAAAGATTTGGGAACGGGAGTTCTCAGAGATCCCGGTTACCAGTACGGACCACTGAGGCCGCGATTTATTTACGCCGGCATGAGGATTGCGCTATAATACACCAATCCCTATTTTTGCACCATGAAATTCATCAGCCGCTCACCGGAAGATTTAGACTTGCCCGCAAATGAGTTGGCTGAACGGCTGACAAATCAATCCATCGTAATTTTCCAAGGCAACATGGGTGTGGGAAAAACCACCTTGATAAAAGCAATATGTAAAGCCTTGGGCGTGGAGGATGAAGTTTCCAGCCCCACATTTTCTCTGGTTCAGGAATACAGCGCTCCGGGAAAAAAACCGATTTATCATTTCGATTTTTATCGGATACAAGATGAACTGGAGGTACTGGACATAGGCATCTTTGAGTACTTGGATTCAGGCATATGCCTGATGGAATGGCCCGAAAAAATCCCGGGCATTCTATCGCAAGAAAACTACATTACGGTGCGCATAGATTATGCAGAAGGCCAAAGAATCATTACCTTTGATTGTTGACCCTGCATGTTTTAGAAAATCATGAATATCTCATCGGAAACACTGAAAGGCCTGCACATGCTTCCGCAGGAAGAAATGTTGGAGGTTGCCAAGCGCCATCAATCCCTTAGCATCGGCATACCCAAAGAGAGCAGCTTCAAGGAAAACCGCATCGGCCTGGTTCCGGATACGGTAGCTTACCTAAGGGCCTTGGGGCACCAAATTCTGATCGAAACAGATGCCGGATCAAATGCCTTTTTTCAGGATAAAGATTACAGCGAAGCCGGTGCCGAAATTGCCCTGAGCCGCGAACAGGTATACAAATCCGACATCATCCTGAAAATTTCTCCGCCCACCGAAGAAGAAATCGAACTGTGCAGACCCGGACAAACCCTCATTTCTGCCATCCAGCTCACCAACCGATATGAGCCCATCATACGCCGGTTGATGCAGAAACGCATCAACGCGGTTGCTTTTAATTACATCCGCGACGACGAAAACGTATATCCCGTAGTGCGCAGCATGAGCGAAATTGCGGGCAGTACCTGTATTCTCATTGCGGGCGAATACCTGAGCTCGGTAAACAAAGGCAAAGGCTTGGTGATTGGCGGTGTTTCCGGCGTACCCCCTACCGAGGTGGTCATCATCGGGGCGGGCACGGTAGGTGAATTCGCCGCACGGGCCGCTTTGGGTCTGGGTGCCGGCGTAAAAGTATTTGATGACAACATTCACCGTCTGCGCCGTTTTCAGGTGGATATAGGCCGAAGGGTTCACACCTCGCTCATCAATCCGCATCACCTGAGTGCCGCCTTAAAAACCGCCGACGTGGTCATCGGATGCCTCCGGGCTCCCGAAGGCCGAACCCCTTGCGTAGTCAACGAACGTATGGTGAGCGAAATGAAATATGGATCGGTCATTATTGACGTAAGTATTGATCAGGGGGGAGTTTTTGAAACCAGCGAACCTACCGATCATGCACGCCCCGTTTTCAAAAAATACGGGGTAATTCATTACTGCGTTCCCAACATCGCTTCGCGGGTGGCCAATACCGCCTCGGTGGCCTTGAGCAACATCATGGGCCCCATACTGAAACGGATGGGCGATGAAGGCGGTCTGCAAAAAATGCTGGCCCGCGACAGGGGAATGCTTTCGGGCGTGTATACTTACAACGGGAACCTGACCAATAAATTCTTTGCCGACATGTACGGACTTCCCTACACGGATTTATCGCTCATTATGGCCGCCATGTAATGCACCCCACATGAAAAATACATTTTTTAGACGGCTATTTTTGTTTGGAATCGGGTTTACCGTCAGCAGCATTTTCGTGTATTTTTTCATGTATGCCAACCGCGATTTACCGGCCTTCTGGCCTGCCGGAAAAGTGAAAGAAAAGATCCGGAAATCTGCCCGCACATCAGCGGCCGATTCCTGTTATTTCAGCTGTTTGGGATGGAGTGAAGAGGAATTAAAAAAAGCCATAGACGGGGGAGAGGTATACTTCGGCAAGAGCAAACCGCGCACCAAACCCTGCCCCGAATACCTGATCGGTGTGCAGAACCCGGCTTTAGGTGCCGTGCGTGTAAACATCCGATCCTGCGACAGCACCTATACCCTGCTGGAGGTGTTTGACGATTCAGAAGAAAAAAAGACGAAATGTGCGTGTAAGTGAACTATAGCGCTGCATAAAGATGGGGTATGTTGCCCAAATCAAAAAAACAACCAACATGAACAAACCGATTTTTCTGCTTATCCTTTTAGCATGTAGCACTACCTGCTTGGGACAGACAGCTCAAACCAACTACTTCAGCAGTGAATTATTGGATAAGGAAGTACCGGAAAAAAAAGCGAAATTTTCCCAGACCATTACGCAGCACGCAGACGGAACGACAACTACAGAAGTTAAAAACATCAAACAGAACGAAATTGTGCGCAGCGAAACATATAAAGGCAATGAACCTTATGGAATATGGAAGTTTCGCTATGGAAACGGCTTTAAAACCATAGACTACAACTTTCCTTTAGTTTATTCCAAAGAACCCTGCGAAAGTAACCTTCCTCCATCAGGGATAAACGACTATTTTCAAAACGATGACAGCCTGGGTTACCGGGCACCGAAAATAGCCTCAGGTGATTTGACACTGTATCAATACGTAGGAAAAAACATGTTTTATCCGAGGCGTGCCATAGAAAATGGAATTCAGGGAACCGTAGTTTTAATACTGACGATTACGGCAGAAGGAACGGCAAATATTTTGGTAAGGCGCGGAGTTGACATCAACTTGGACAAAGAGGCCGTGAGAGTTTTAAGGGAGCTGAAATTTAAATCTCCGGCGACACTGAACGGGCAACCCTTTGTTTTTACATGCGCAATCTTACCGGTAAAATTTAAATTGATGTAACGGTTGTCGGGAGCATCGACCTTTTTAAAACAACTCTCCTGGAAGCCTTCAGGCTATGATGAGTTCCTTGTTAAGGACAAGAATATAGGATTACAGTTAATCTACCAACGATGCTTTCCATTGAATTTACTCTTTCATCAGCTTGCGGTAACGGATAATGAGCGCCTCGCAGATTAAGGCAAAAACCAGCGAGAAATACAGGTATTCCTTCTTGAGGAATTCCCAGTGGAAGCCCTCCAAAAACAAATATAGCCCGATCATCACGAGAAAGGCAAGCGCGATGATTTTTATGCCCGGATATTTATCGATAAAATCGCTCACCCACTTGGACGCAACCATCATAAAAATCATGGAAACCACCACCGCCGCAATCATGATGCGCACATCATCCACCAAGCCCACGGCGGTAAGAATGGAATCAAAACTGAAAACAAGATCCACCAAAATGATTTGAAAAATAATGGAGGCCACGGCCGGATAAATCTTTCTACCGTCGGCACCCGTAACATGCACCTCTGCCCGGGATAATTTTTTGTATAACTCCATCACGGTTTTTACCACCAGAAAAAGCCCCCCCACAATCAGGATGAGATCTCGCCCGGAAACGGGATGACCCGATGGATTTACCCCGCAGGATGCATCTACGGATACATGAGATCCGGGCAAATGAAAAGGCAATTCAAACAAAGGGCATCGCAAACTCACAATCCAACCGATAAGCATCAGCAACAACACGCGCATCCCCAATGCAAGTCCCAAACCGATAAAACGCGTAGAGGCCTGTTTCGATTTTTCTAATTTACCCGTAAGAATGGAAATGAAAATGATGTTGTCCACACCCAATACAATTTCCATCAACACCAAAGTGATAAAACTCACCCAAACATCCGGATCGGAAAACAATTCCATCATATGCTTACCGCCTGTATTTATTTGTTATCATCTCCCGCAGCCGGAGCAGCCTCCGACTTGTAGCGGGCATTCAGCTTTTGGATCACATCAGCGGTAACATCACGCGAGGGATTCCGGTAAAAAATAGTTCCGTTTTTTTGGTATCCCAAGACGTAATCCACGTCTTTACCCTCCACATAGCCCGTCATAAAATTTTCCAATGTATCAATGATACTGGAAAGTAAGGCCTGTTCCTCCATCATGGCATCCTGTTGAAACTGCTGCTGCAGTCCCATCAGTTCATTTTGCATGCCCATAATCTGCTCTTCCTTCTTCGCCCGTTCGCGCTCTGTCATGATGGGTGCCTCCTGCTGGTATTTGCGTACCGCATTTTCGTAAGCGGCCTGTTTGTTGCGCAGCATCTGTTCGCGCTGTTGGTTGTTTCCCTCCATGAAGGCCGATTTGTCCTTGGTAAAGTTGTACGCCATCACTACGGAATCGGTATTGATGTATAATACATTCCCCTCGCCTACAGTAACCTCGCCGGAAGCAGAACCGCCCTTTTTACCTGAAGAAAAATGCAGGTAAAACAACACTGAAACGGCTATCAAAAGCACGACATTGAGCACAAGACTTAAATTTTTCATGGTATTGCAAAAAATAATGGCCAAAGGTAACGCGATATACGCTATAAAAAATAACATCGCTTAATTTTATGTTTTACGCCGGTTGCGTCCGCCCATTACACCCTGTTTTCTTACCTTTCGGACGTTTTCCGAAAACAAGCAGTATGGATATCTTCGAAGCACAGGAACGCATCAGTAAGCTCACCACAGAACTGAACCGGCATAATTACCTCTACTACGTAAAAGCTGCTCCGGAAATCAGCGACTATGCGTTTGACCTGATGCTGAAAGAGCTGGAACAGCTCGAGAAAGAATTCCCCCAGCTGGCCGACCCCAACTCACCCACTAAACGCGTAGGCGGCGACATTACCAAAAAATTTCCCACGGCAGAGCACCGCTACCCCATGCTCTCGTTGGACAATACCTACAACGAGGACGACCTGCTCGATTTTGACCGGAGGGTGCGCGAAACCCTGAAAACGGATGAAGTAGAATACGTTTGTGAACTCAAAATTGACGGAGCCGCCATCTCACTTACCTACGCAAACGGCCAATTACAGCGCGCCGTAACCCGGGGCGACGGTACCAAAGGTGACGAAATCACCGCCAACGTGCGCACCGTGAAAAGCATCCCCCTGCAATTGGAAGGCAACGGCTGGCCCGCTCTGTTTGAAATGCGGGGAGAAATCTTCATGCCTCAGGAGGTTTTTATGAAACTGAACGAGCAGACCCGGAGCGACATGGAAGACAAAGGATTTCACGAAGAAGAAATTGCCGACAAACTGATGAAAAACCCGCGCAATGCCGCGGCTGGCACCTTAAAATTGCAGGACAGCCGTATGGTAGCCGCCCGAAATTTAGATTGCTTTGTATATGGCATGCTCGGCGAGAATCTGCCGTTCCAAACCCACTTTGAAAATTTGGAACAATCGGCCTCCTGGGGATTCAAAATCAATCCGCATATCCGAAAGGTAAACGGAATCTCCGGCGTGTTGGATTTCATTCGACAATGGGACGAAAAACGAAACGGGCTCAGTTATGAAACCGACGGCATCGTGGTGAAGGTAAACAGCTATTCGGCGCAACGCTCGTTAGGCTTCACGGCAAAATCGCCCCGCTGGGCCTCCGCTTTTAAATACAAACCCCAGAATGCCGCCACCGTGTTGCAATCCGTTTCCTACCAGGTAGGCAGAACAGGTGCGGTAACTCCCGTGGCCAACCTCAAACCCGTTTTGCTGGCAGGCACCACGGTAAAAAGAGCCTCGCTCCACAACGCCGATGTGATGGAACAATTGGATCTTCATCTTGGCGATACCGTGTTTGTGGAAAAGGGCGGCGAAATCATTCCCAAGATCACCGGTGTGGACAAAACGAAAAGACCGCAACACGCACCGGTAGTTTCGTTCATCACGCATTGTCCCGAATGCGGAACTCCGCTGCTACGCACCGAAGGAGAAGCCGCTTTTTACTGCACTAACGAGGCCGGTTGTCGCCCCATCATGCTCGGAAAACTGATCCATTTCGTAGGCAAGAAAGCGCTGGACATCAACACCCTGGGCGAAAAAACGCTGGAAGAGTTTTATGATGCCGGATTCGTCCGCAACGTGGCCGATATTTTTACCATAACCGAACAACAAATTCTTTCGCTCGAAGGCTACAAAGAACTGTCCGCCCGTAATATTTTGAACGGAATAGAAGAATCGAAAAAAGTGCCGTTTGAACGGGTACTTTTCGGTTTGGGCATACGCTACGTCGGCGAAACGGTAGCCAAAAAACTGGCCCTCGCCTTCCGTAATGTAGACGAACTGGCCAAAGCCACTGAGGAGCAGCTGGCCGAGGTAGAGGAAATAGGCACGCGGATTGCCCACAGCGTGCGCGAATGGTTTGAGCAGACAGAAAACCAAACCATCCTGGAACGGCTGAAATCGTTCGGTCTGCAGTTTGCCCTGGACGAATCTAAACTGAAAAAACTGAGCAACCGCCTGGAAGGAAAAACCTTCGTCATCTCAGGCGTATTTGAACGGGTATCCCGCGATGAACTGAAACAACTGATCGAACAGAACGGAGGAAAAAACACGTCGGGTGTATCGAAAAATACAGACTACCTGCTGGCCGGCGAAAAACCGGGACCCGATAAAGTAAAAAAAGCCGAACAGCTTAGTGTACCGCTGCTTTCGGAACAGGAATTCTTTACGCTGATTGAAGGATGACATTTCCCATTTCCGACCCGATACTGCAGCAGGCAGCCAAAGACATCGAATTATCACCCATAGAGCCGGTGGCCGACTATTTCAATTACCTCGTAAAATCGGTGGTATATCAACAATTGAGCGGCAAGGCGGCCGGCACCATTTACGGCAGATTCCTTCACTTGTTCCCCACTCCATCGCCTGCTCCCGAACACCTTACCGCAATCACGCCTGAGGCACTCCGCGGGGTGGGACTTTCCGCACAGAAAGCGCAATACATCCGCAACATCGCAACATTTGCACAGGAAAACGATTTTTCTGACGGATACCTTCAATCACTGACCGACGAAGATGTCATCCGTTACCTGGCCCAAATAAAAGGCGTGGGCAGATGGTCCGTAGAAATGCTGCTCATTTTCGGCATGGGACGGCCGGATGTTTTTCCCGCCGATGATTACGGCATTTTATCGGGGATGAGGAAACTTTTCAGCATTCCTGAGGATATGCCGATCAGGGCGCAAAAAACTAAAATGGTTGAAATTGCCGAAAAATGGAAACCGCAACGAAGTCTGGCCGTGCGATACGTATGGGCCTGGAACGACCGTCAAAAATCAAAACCGAAAACACCTTAGCAAAATACCCTCCGCGTAAACACAAACGGGCATGTTCAACAAGGAAAAAAATACGTACACAACTTGAACGCCATTGAACCTTTTGCGGAGTCCATGATCTGGCCCATCCCGTCGGAAGCATTGCCCCTACCCCACCAATTTCCCGATCCGTTTCATTTACCTCCGCATCCTTTGGCGCTTGCCTGTGCCGAAGAATTGCAACGTCACCTCAACATTTTCTTTGCGGATGAATTAGCCCGAAGCGGAAAAATGTTCGGTGTATTGGCCGTGGAAACACCCGATGGCGAACGCGGATTTTTGGCCGCATTTTCCGGAAGCCTGATGAGCCGAAGCAACCATCCCGCATTTGTACCTCCCGTGTTTGACCTCCACGATGAAACGCTTTTCTTCAAACGGGGAGAAAAAGAAATTTCGGCACTGAATGACAAAATCCACCGACTGGAAAATTCAG
>CAYYRB010000011.1:47511-52072 GCA_964473995.1 uncultured Candidatus Competibacteraceae bacterium
GAAAGCGAGATACGCTCGGCGGAAAAGCAGCTTGACACCTTCATGAGCGAGTGGGATCATTTGAAAAAAATCCGTCGCGATACATCAGCCCGACTGCAGGATGCCCTTTTCGCCGCTTATTTGATGCTGAACGGGAAAGGCGAAGAAAAAAACATCACCTCCATTTTCGCGGATGCGGGCCTTTTTATTCCTCCCGGAGGTTCGGGTGACTGTGCCGCACCCAAACTCTTCCAATTCGCTTTAAAACACCGATTAAAGCCATTGGCCATGGCCGAATTTTGGTGGGGCGCAGCGCCCGCTGATGAAATTCGAAAACACGGACACTATTATCCCCCATGCCGCGGAAAATGTGAACCGATTCTCGGGTTCATGCTAAAAGGCATTCCGATGGAAAAAACCACCGTAAGGGGAGCGGAACCGTTGCCCTTACCGGTATTGTTTGAAGATGAATACCTGCTGGCCGTAAATAAACCCGAAGGACTGCTTTCCGTTCCGGGAAAAGGCGGCAGGCCTTCGGCGGCGGGAATTTTGGGCTCCGGCTATATTCCCGTGCACCGGCTCGACATGGACACTTCCGGCATTCTTCTTTTTGCAAAAAGTGCCGAAGTGCATCAAAAACTGCAAAAAATGTTTGCCCATAAAACGGTAGAAAAAAGCTACATCGCCCTGTTAGATGGCGTTCTTACAGGTATGAATGGGGGCCTGATTTCGCTTCCGCTCCGAACCGATCTGGAAGACCGGCCTAGGCAGCGGGTGTGTCACGAATTCGGAAAACCGGCGCATACGCGATGGAAAATACTGGGCATGAAAGAAAACCGCACGCGCATCCAATTTATGCCCATCACGGGCAGAACGCATCAACTGCGTGTGCATGCCGCGCACCCGAAGGGATTAAACCTGCCCATTCTAGGAGACCGGCTTTACGGAAATGCCGCAAAACGGCTTTATCTGCACGCGGAAAAACTCCGGTTTACCCACCCGGTAACGGGAAAAATATGCCTGATCGAAGCCCCTTGTAATTTCTAGGAAATCCTGTCCCTTCCCGCTTTTCCAAAATAGTACACCAAAGCCTGGTAGAATGCCGTAAACATAAAACTCAGCGATGCGCTGAGCGGTGCGGACAGTTCCCTGAGGGAATGTTCAAACGCGAAAAACAGCAGCACAAGTGCAACCAGGTTGATGAGCGATCCGTAAAAATTGATGCGGTTTAATCCCTTTCCCGCAAAATAATGCGCGTAAATATTGCCTACGCTGAGCGCCAAAATGGCGGGACTGAGCCAAACCATAAGGGTGGAAACCTCCGAAAAATCCTTTCCGAACACAAACGTGAAAAACGAAGAGGGAATAAGCAACAGCGCGGCTATTCCCACAAAACTCACCACTCCGCTCACGGGGATGTACTTTTTGGTGATGGCCCGCGCCTCCGCATCGGACGATGTGTTCACGATGCGCGAAAACTGCACCGTGGAAATACTTTTGGACACCATCCACACCGATTCCGCCAGCGCCAACGCGTTGGAATAAACCCCCAGAAATGTCCTGCCGAAATAGGCATCAATCAGATAAAACAGCACCCGGTAATTCATAAACTGGGTGAGGTTCGCCAATTGGATAAAAATGCCGTGCCTGAATAAATTTTTCCAACTGCGCGGTTCCCAATCGGTGCGGCTCTCTTCTATCCGCAGCACCCAAACCAGGGAAACCAAGGTGGTAATTCCCTGCGAAAGCGTGTAAGCGTAGGCAAAAGACCAGAGGCTTTTTTGCCAGAGAAACAGCAGCAAAGCAAGAAAACCTGCGCTCATGAGCGGATTCAGAAACTGCAGAAAATTGTAGGCCCCGTTTTGCTGTCGGCCCAGAAGCAGCGTAACGTAACTGCTCCAACAGGCATACAAAATTCCCGAAGCCAGAATGTACCATTCAAAACCGGCGGGAAGCAGACCCAGCGCCCACAAAATGCATCCGCAGGCAAACCCGGAAACCAGGCTCCAACCCGTGGATAATTTCACCAAAAAAGAAATCGGATGCCTGGGTGCCAAAAAGCCCAAGGCGCCGCCTCCGAATAAATTCGTAAACAGGTGAATTAAAGAAACGCCCACCACAAAAAGTGCATGATCGCCTTTTATTTCGGCACCTAGCTCTCGCGAGATGAGCACGCTCACCAACAACCCGAAAGCCGCGGAAGAAACACGGGCAAAAAAGTTGAGGAGGATGGCCTTGTTCATGGTTACGGATCAGGAAGTTTTGCCTTTTTGAACGGCTGCAAGATACAACTCCCGGAAACGGGCGGCCACCGCCCCGTAACTGAAGTTTTCCACCGCGTAGTGTCGGATGGCCTCACGCGAAAACGAAATGTGTCCGCCGGCGTACCGCAACACGGCATCAGAAAGGGCCTGCACATCCTCGGAAGGAACCGTGGTTCCCCTGCCCTCGGAAAGCATGTCGGGAATGGCTCCCACCGAAGTGGCTACCACGGGCAATCCGCAGGAAAACGCCTCGATGATGACCACCGGCTGATTTTCGTAGCGGCTGAACATTACGAAAGCATCCGCATCCTGAAAAGCGCGCACCAAGTCAGCCCCCTCCAGGGCACCGGAAAAACGAAAACAGGTACCCGCGGGATCTTTACTTTCGGCATACCCGCGCACCGAATGAAAATCGATTCCGTCGCCCACCAAATGCAACGTAATGCGTTTATCTGCCGCATGCGCCATGGCAAATCCGTCCACCAGGCCTTTCAGGTTTTTCGGACGGTCATCAAAGCAGGACACATGCAACCAGTTCAGGCAGTCCCGCTGATGTGAATTTGCAAGAACGAAGCGATCCGTATCGGCCACGTTATTCACCAACAAATACCGTGGGTGGTTCAATCCGTGCATGCGCATCGCCTCTGCCAATTTTTGGCTCACCGCCGTAACGGCCCATGCGTGGCGCACGGTTATTTTGGTCAACCGTCTGCGAAAAACGCCGGAAAAATCGCCCCGGTTTTCGGGCAAATACCTCGACCAGTGTTCGGTAATCAAATACGGAATACCCCGCGTCAGTTTAAGCCACAGCGGAACGATGCCCGCACGCGTGAGCACATGCACATGGTTCACATGGGGCCTGCCCAGTATGTTCATCAGGGTACGATAACCCAAAACAGAAGCCGAGAGGTAACGGAATGCATTGATTGCGGTACCCAAAAAAGGCATAGTCGATTTGCGGAAATACACCCGCACCGTTTCAATTCCGTTTTCCTTCGTATGCACCAGCTCAAAAAGCGGCCCTTCGCGCCGTTCGCCAAAAACAAAAATGACGCCCACCTTGGCTATGGACGTGATTGTCTCGGCATGGCGCTTCACGAAAAGACCAAACAGCGCATCACCCCGGTGGGGATACCAAGCCGGAAAGAAAAAAACGGTGAGCGGTTTGGGTTGATTCATTTAGTAGTCGGCCAATGAAAACAGGCGATCCACCGCCGGACCTTTTTCCGTCATATTCAGCGTGGCGCATTCATGCACCGGATCATGCTCAAAAAACAGGATGTGCTTTTTCTCGGCGGCACGGTTCATGATAAATTCGCGCTCCTTCATGCTTTCAAGCGGGCGTATGTCGTAGGCCATCACCCAGGAGGGACGTATATGGGCGGCAGACGGAGCCACATCGGCACAAAAAACCACCCGGGTTCCTTTGTAATCCACCACGGGAATCATCTGCGACTCGGTGTGTCCGTTGGCCCAATACACCGAAAATCCGGGAAACAGCTCCTCCCCTTCACCCAGAAACTGAAGTTGTCCGCTTTCGCGGATGGGCAGGATGTTTTCGGAAAGAAAAGAAGCCTTTTCGCGCACATTGGGATGAACCGCATGTTGCCAATGCTTTTCATTGCTCCAGAAACGGGCATGAGAAAAAGCGGGCCGAAATGCCTCTTTTGAATTGTTCCATTCGATGCACCCTCCGCAATGGTCAAAATGCAGGTGGGTGAGAAACACATCGGTAATGTCTTCGCGGTGAAAACCATGCCGGGCCAGCGATTTATCGAGGGTGTCATTTCCATGCAGACCGTAATGCCCGAAAAATTTGGCATCCTGCTTGTTGCCGATTCCGGTATCGATGAGTACGAGTCGCCCCTCCGCCTCCACCAAAAGGGAGCGCATGGCCCAGGAACAGAGGTTGTTTTCATCGGCGGGATTCAGCTTATTCCAGATGGTTTTGGGCACCACCCCGAACATGGCGCCTCCGTCTAACCGGAAATGGCCGGTGTTTATGGCGTAGAGATTCATCAGGCAAGATTACGAAAGAATAGGCAAAGAGCGGGTAAAGGGAAAAGATGTTTTGCAAAGGCGAGACCTTGTTTTTTTGTCAATTAATGATCTGTTATCAGGCAATAGGCAGTAGGCAATAGGCAATAGTAAGCCTGTGTTCCATTGTTCTTTTGTTTTTATGTTCAATTGTTGTGGATGGGGTGTCTGTTAATGGTTATCTGTTATAAGGCAAGAGGCAGTAGGCAATAGGCAATAGCGTTTAGGCAAAAGTTTTTAAAGTAGCAGGTATCAAGTATCAGGTATCAAGATGTTCATCA
>CAYYRB010000012.1:0-51718 GCA_964473995.1 uncultured Candidatus Competibacteraceae bacterium
TTGCTTTGGTAACCGAAAAACCCACTTTCAGGTTTTCCCATTTTAGATACACTTTTCCGTTTTCCGCTTCGAACTCGAGCGATTCATACAACTCGTTTTTTTCCGGCTTGGCCTCAATTCGGAGTTGATCTTTTTCAGCCTCATATTCGTATGATCCCCATTGTTCGGGTCGTGTATTGAAAATAACGGTCCATTCTTTCTTGCCCGGAATGGTAAACAGGGCATAGGTTCCCGCCGGTATTTCTTTCCCGTTTACGTTGGCCTTCTGATCAAACGAAATAGTGGTAGCCTCATTGGCTCCCGTGCGCCATACTTCATCAAAGGGCACCAGCTCTCCCCAGATGGAGCGGCCTTTCACTTTGGGTGAACCCCAGGTGAGTTTTACGGAAACTCCGTCCAACAAAAACGAAGCCTCTTTAGGCGGACTTTCCCGTTTGGTTTTGTCCTCGGGGGCTTTGGCCGTAGAGTCGGCTTTTGGCGTTTGCAGGGAGTCCTGGCGGGATGCCTCATTTCCCTTTTTTATCGGATCGCAGGCGGTGGCTATACAGAGAGCAGTCGCCGATATGAGCAATACTTTTTTCATGGCGCAAATGTATTTAAGAAATTCGGCAAAATTTCACTCAAATTATCGGTTCTTCAGATGCAGAAAAAAATAGTCTGCAATTTTTTCCATCAGGTGTACCCGGTCTTTTCCGCGGACATTATGCTCATGGTCGGGATACACGAAATAATCTACCTGCTTTCCCGCTTTGATGCAGGCATTCACAAATTCCAGCGAATGTTGCATCACCACTACGGGATCCTGGGCCCCGTGAATCATCAGCAGTCGGGCTTTCAGGTTCTTGGCTTTGTCCGTAAGGCTGGTGAGGGCATATCCTTCGGGATTTTCCTGCGGAGTATCCATGTAACGTTCGCCGTACATCACTTCGTACCATTTCCAGTCAATCACGGGACCGCCGGCCACGGCAGCTTTAAACACATCCGGAAAGGTTGTCACCAGGGTGGTGGCCATAAATCCGCCGAAACTCCAACCATATAAACCCATGCGTGTTTCATCCACATACGGAAGGCTTTTCAGATATTCCACGCCGCGCATCTGGTCTTTTAGTTCTTCTTGTCCGAGCTGCCTGTGAATTACATTTTCAAATTCGAATCCGCGGTCGGCTGAACCGCGGTTATCCAATGTGAATAGGATAAATCCTTCCTGGGCCATGTAATAGTCCCAGAGCCCGGCTCCGCCCAGCCAGGTATCGCTCACCAACTGGGCATGCGGACCGCCGTACACATAAATAATCACCGGGTATTTTTTATTTGGATCAAAATCGGCGGGGCGGATGATGCGTCCGTTCAACGGAGTTTTTCCGTCCGCAGCCGTAATGGTTACAAACTCGGCCTTGGGCAAGGCATAGTCTTTCATGGGGTTGCCGGCTTCTGAAATCGTTTTGGTTTTGCCCGACTTTATTTCCAGGCTATAAACCCTCTTTGGTATGGTAAGCGATGTGTATTGCACGATCAGGTAGTTTCCGTCGGAAGAGAGTTCGGCGTTGTGTACGCCTTTTTCGGGCGTGACTAGGCGGTTTTTGCCTGTCTTTAGTTGCACCATGTGTACCTTTCGGCTCATGCCCAAATCGGCCGCCGTTTCGTAAAAAAGATGTTCTTCTTTTGCATCCGTCCCCAGAATCCTCGTCACAGGCTCATTACCCACGGTCAGTTGACGAATCATCTTTCCTTCGCGGTCGTAGAGGTATAGTTGATTAAATCCATTTCGTTCACTTTGCCATATAAATTGGTCAGGTTTTGTTTTCAGAAAATAAGGCGGATTTTCGGGTTCCACCCATTTGGGGTGTTTTTCCTCAAAAAGCGTTTTTTCAAACTGTCCCGTCTCGGCCGAGTATCGGTTGTATTTCAGGTGATTTTGTTCCCGGTTCAGGATGCCGATGTAGATGTACTTTTCAGACGGATCCCAAGCTACAGAAGTCAAGTATTGGTCTTTAGGTTGCCCTGTTTGAATAATTAGGGTATTTCCGCTTGCCGTGTTATATACACCCAGTGTCACCTCTTCGCTCGTCATCCCGGCCATGGGGTAACGGATGTTGTTTGCAGCGGCAATGCGCTCCGCGGTATTCACCAGCGGATATTGGGTTACCATGGTTTCGTCCTTGCGGTAAAATGCAAGGGCTGTCCCCGTTGGAGAAGGAAAGAGGCCTTCGTGTATGCCAAATTCTTCGCGATGTACGTATCCGCTCCCGTTTACAATTCCCTTGTCATTATCCTTCGTGATGGCTTTGGGGCGGGAATTACCCCGAACCAGATACAGGTTGTTTTCCTGGGTGAATGCAGCCCAGCCTCCCTCATCGCAGTAGGCGGAATATTCAGGCATTTTGCCGAAGTCGGCTAAAATAGTTGGATTGGATGAGGGATCGTTTAGATTTACCCGGATGACTTTTTCTCCCGAAAATCGGAGTACGCCCGGCTTTTCCCATACATAGTTGCCCGGGATGGCAGCGAACGGTTTGATATTGGAAGCGGCTAAGCGTGTATTCATGGTTTCCAGGCTGATGATTGCCTGACTTTCTCCCGTTTGCGGCGATATCTGCCGTAATTCTTTCCCTTTTTCCAGGTAGGAAAATAGATTTCCTCCCGGTATGGGTTTCAATGCATCCAACCCTTGCGGACGAAATTTTCGATTCTGTTCGGTGACGGCTTCCTTCAGGGTGAGTTTTTGGCTTTGGGCAGATGCGGAAAACAATAGGAAAAGGAGGGCCGAGAGTGGAAGAGTAAGTCGTTTTATCATAACCTGATTTTGAAACACAAATCAACGTTTTTTCATTTAAAATACCGGATGATGGCTTGTTTTTTATCGTCTTTGCTCCGGGAAAACCGTTCGCCCATTCGGTGAAAACTGCTGATGGTGGAGAAGATCAGCAAACCGGGTAACAGAGTCACCCACCAGGCCGTAGGATTCAGCCTTCCTTGAGCCAACAGCTTTCCCCAGGTGAATACTTCGGGTGGAAGTCCGATACCTAGAAAGGAAAGCGAACTTTCTGCCAATACGGCGCCGGCAATTCCAAATGCCAAGACCGAAGGAATGGGGTTTAGGCTGTTGGGTAATGCATGCATAAAAAAAATGCGGAAGGAAGATAAACCGAGTATTTCTGCCGATTTGATGTAGTCAGCCTGCCGCACGTGGAGCATCTCGGCACGGGTGTAGCGCAAAAAGGAGGGCCAGGAAACTACCCCGATTACCAGGGCGGGCAGCCACACGGAGGGTTTACTCACGGCTGCTACGGCCAATATCAGCATCAATTTGGGAAAAATGACGGCCCATTCGGTAATTCGGCTGATAACAAAATCCAAGGGAAGCGGAAATTTTCTTTTGTCCAAACCTGCCGATTTACGGATGCTGAAATAAGCTGCGATTAAGATTATTGATGGAACAAATACGTATGGAACTTCAGGTATGGGGAAGGCCATGTAAAATAAAAACAGCCCTGTTCCCAAGAGAAGGAGTAACCACTGGATTCGATTTAGGAGGATACGGGTATCTCCCCAGAATCCCGCTAAGGCACCGGGAAGAATGCCGATGCACGCGGCGATCAACATGGAAACCAACCCGATGAGGAGGGAAATTCGGCACCCGTGGATGAGAATGGCTGCCACGTCGTGCCCAAGCTCATCCGTACCCAGGTAATGGGGTGCCCCTTTGGGTATATCATCCCGAAGGGCGTGTGGTTTTTGGAACCGGTCGTTCGCTGCGTCGGTTTTGTTTGGGTTGTATCGGATGGGCGGAAAGAACGATTTTTCGGCATAATCGGATGTCCACAGATCCGCCTGGATTAAGTCTTTTCGCGTAGGAATCAGTCCCCATTCACTCAGCCTGTATTCCAATGCGGGAAATCGGTAAGCCCCGTCTTTTTTTGCGAGTACAGGCAGTTCGCCGGCCCAGAAATCGCCCGTGAGGGCAAAGAATACCAGAAGCACGGGAAACCACAGGTGATTATTTTTCCAAAATCGGCTCAGGAAAGAACGGCTCATTTTTTCCATGCGGATTGTCGGATTTTGGGATCGGTAAAAATGAGCAACAAGTCGGAAAGCAGGTAGCCGGTGAGGGTAAGCAGACTGCTCCAAAAAAGAATGGCCAGGATCACCGGAAAATCACGCAGAAAATAGGCGCGGTAAAGCCATTCACCCATGCCTGGCAAAGAAAACAAGGTTTCTAAAACCACCGAACCGCCGATAAGTCCCGGTAAAATATTCGCCCCCAGCGTAATCAGCGGACGCAGCGAATTAGGCCACAGGTGTTTCCAGATAACTGAACGCAGGGGGATACCGTGTGCCAGGGCTGCCCGAAAATACTGGTTTTCGGAAGCTTCGCTGAGTGCGGTCTTGGTTTGTTGGCTAACAAAGGCGATACCGCCGTAGGTCCACGCAAAAATGGGCAGTGTGAAATGCCTTATCAGTGTTTGGAAAAACTCATCGGGCGGCATGGAAAGGGAAATTCCTCCGCTTCCATAGGGTGCAAACCAGTTCAATCCGTCGCCTCCGGCCAGCCAGATGATGCACAGGGAAGCTACCCAAAAAGAAGGCAGGGAAAATCCGAGAAACAACAGACCGTTGATTATCTTTTCGGCGGGATGTCCGCGGTAAAGTGCAAGCCAGGTCCCAAGCGGAATGGAAATGAGGTAGGTGAGCAGGAGGGAAGTGAGGCTGAGCAAAACCGTGAGTCCGATTTTTTCTGAAAGCGAAACGCGGATCGGCTTTCCGTCGGCCAGGGAATTGCCAAAATCACCCCGTATAACGCCTTTGTTTTTTCCATTTCCGAAAAACCAATGGCCAAAGGCACATTCCGAATAAAAGTGAATGGTAGGAAAACTATTTTTCCATTTGCTCTGTGCCTCAAATCTTGCTTCCAAAGCTTCTGAGCCTTGGGAAAACCAACCTGCCTTCTCTTTAAGTAGGGGATCTGAAAGTATTGTTTGCCTTAGTTGAGCAAATCCCGACCGGGTTTCTGTTTCATCTGCTGTTCGGCTGAGTTCGAATATCAATTCTTCGGCACGGTTCTTATTTTCTGAATCGGGAACGTAATTGAGCAAGGCGGATGATTGCTCCAGAAATTCATACCAACGCCGGCAGGCCTTGTAGTTTCCCGTTTGAAGCGTCCAGAGGGAAAGTGTTGCCTTTTTTGTGGGGTTCCACTCAAAAACGGCTTCTGTCGGCATGCTGAGGCGATTTATTTCAAAGTAAAAAACGGGAAGATGGGTTCCCAGTTTTTCGGCCATGATTCGTGTTTTTTTGCTTTGATCAGCTGCGTAAAGAGGAGAAAATGCGGCTTCAGAATTGTCCTCCATTTGCAGCAGCATCTCATTTCCGGGCAGCGATCGGATCAGCGCAAATGTGAATACGGAAATAACCGCTACGGAAGGGATAAAGAATAGAATTCGCCTGAGGATGTAGCGCGTCATTTCGCGGGTTTTGCCTCCTCGGCCGGATGTAGACTGCCCAGCCAGAATCCCGGTCTCTGATCGGAAACGATAATTCCCTCAAGGCTTTTTTTGACGGCTATGCGTTCTTTGCCCGAGCAAAGGAAGATAACCGGACAGGCCTGACGAATCAACAATTGCAGGTACATGGAGATACTTTGTCTTGCAAGTTCGTCGCTTTCCAGGCGGTTGGCGTTGATCAGAGAGTCTGATAGAGCATTGCCGAACGAGGTGAAGTTAGTTCCCCCGCGCGCGCTTTCCGTATGCCAAAGCTGATAGGGGTCTGATTCTACCGCACTTTGGATAAATCCGCCTACGTAAAAATCAAAATCATGTGCTTTCAAGCGTTCCACTAAAGTGGGAATTTCGAGTGCTCTTAATTCGGTTTTAATTCCGTTTTTATTTAATTCCTCCGCATAAATCAAGGCAATTTTTTCTCTTCGTGGATTTCCGACATTGTAGAGCAATTCAAGTTTTAATTCTTTCTTTTTTCCTTTGATTTTTTTATCAAGTATGCCATTTTCATCGGAATCGGTCCAGCCGGCTTTTTTGAGCAGTTCTTGGGCCATTTGGGGATTGAATTCAATCAGATCGATATCGGGATTTACCCAGCCGCCCCATGCATATGGCACAAAAGAGGTGATGGCTTCTCCCAGTCCATAGTATGCCGAGGAAATCATCCGATCCACGTCTGCCAGCCTGCTGAGAGCGTGCCTCACTTCCGGATCGTCCAGCGGTTCACGTTTGGTATTGATGCCGATACTTTCATAGCCTAATTGTTCTGGAGTAAACGTATTGAATGAGGCCGTAAACTTTTCCGATTTCGGTAAATCTTGGGTGAAAATCATGGGATCTATGGAATACATTAAATCCAATTCGCCTGATTTTAACGCCGTGATGGCTGCCGTTTCGTCTTTGATGAATTCAAAAATCAGTTGACTAGGGTAGGCTTTGAAATAATGCGATTCGTCTTTAACGCGGTCTCCCCACCAATTTTTCTTTCTCTTCAGCACGATGCGCTGACCCGGTTCCCAGCTTGCTAAAGCATATGGGCCGCAGCCCACGATGATTTCACGGCTGAATTTTTCCGAAGAAAAATTTTCTGCAAATGAAATCAGGCTTGAGTCGGCTTTGAAATTCTCCCCTTCGTCATACAATCTTTTTACGGTAACCTCGTCCAATACACCGGTTGAATCATACACGTAACGTGGAAATATGGCCATATCGCCGGCGATAGTGGATGAGAGCATGTAGGGCGAAGCAAATATTACCGAGTAACGACGGGGATTTTGTGGATCAATCTGTAGATCTTCTATGTCTCGGTAATAGCCGCGTATGGAATGTTGGTTAATTAAGGGTAATTTGGCCAACTTGAGCGAAAAGGCAACGTCTTCCGCCAAAATAGGACTGCCATTATCCCAAGTGGCTTCTTCCCTGATTTCCAAAGTTACTTTTTGTTTCCCGCCGGGTAGGTTTTCCGTTACGGGCATTTCTTTTGCCAGGATGGGAGTCCAATCCAGTTTTTTCATATCAATGCCCAGGGGCGGGTATGAAATGTAACTAAGTATGATGGTTTTATTTTGATCGTTTACCGTGATGGCATTTAAACCTGCCGGTTCCGGATTCATCCGCAATTTGATGGAGAATTCACCGTAATCGGTCTTTTCTTTTTTTGATTTTTCTCCGCAGGAAAAAAACAAAAGTAGGGCTGACGCCAAAAGAATTTTTGTGTGTAGGGTATTCATAGAAAATGGGTTTGTGTTTGTGGTTGGTAAATTTTTGGAATAAGAAACGGTCCCTGTGATAAGGGACTGATTTTATTCCTGTTTGGTTCGGTCTATGAAGAGCAGCGCATCTTCCAAGCCCGTCATGAATTTATCGAAATCTTCCGGGTAGAGAAAGATTTTGTGTTTCTCAAACGTAAATTCTCCATTGGGTTTTACGTTCTTTTTGCTTTCCGTGATGATCAGGTATTTTGCACCGTCTCGCATGGCTTTTACATCGAAAAAGTAGGTTCGCTTGCCCGCCCGAACGGACTTTGTATACACATCAGGATTAGAGTAGTTGTTTTCTTCCATACACATCAGGGAAATATGCCCTTCGCAAATTTAAAAGGAAAAGAATTCTTTTTTCCAAATGCGGGACGATAATTCTGTATTTCCAAAGATCCCCTGATGAAGCAAAAAAAATTACTTTTTCGCCACGAAGGCCTGTAAAATAGGTCCTCGCCAGCCTTTGTGCGGATGTCCTTTGACCTCACTGAAACCGCTTTTTCGCATCATGGTTTTCACTTCCTCCGGACGTGCGAAAGAAAGGACGCTTTTTACCAGGTAAGTGAATATGGTGGAAGAGCCGGTGAGCAGGGTGCAGAAGGGTACGATAAAACCGTAGCCAAGTATTGCCCAATAGGCTTTTGCCCAAAAGGTTTCTTTGATGGAATAATCATGAATGCACACTTTTCCGCCCGGCTTCAGCACACGGTAAATTTCTGCAAGAAACGCCTCGTAATCGGGCATATTGCGGAGTCCGTAGGCTACAAACACCGCATCGAATGATTCGTTTTCAAAGGGTGGGTGCATCGCATCGCTGAGAACAAGGGAAACTTTACCTCCCTGTATTTCTGCCGCAAATTTTCTCTCGGCAACGGCCAACATGCCTTCGGAATTATCCAAAGCCGTTACCGATCCGTCAGGTAGCTGCGCAAGTAGTGCGGAGGTGGATTTTCCCGTGCCGCAGCACAATTCCAATACACGCTCGTTTCCATTGAGCGCAAGCCACGCAGCCGAAGCTTCCAAATCCGCGGCATATCCTTGGCTCAGCGAAGTAGCCAGGTCATATTTGTCGGCAATGCGATTGAATTCTTTTGGCACTGCCGATTTGTTTTGTATGAGCGGTGCGGCGGCTGTCGTGGTTGTCATTGTACTGTTATTTTGAATTTCGGGTGATGCTTCCGTTTTTTTTACAGACCTTTGAAAATATTCTGCAAGTTTAAACTTGTTTTCTAAAAGTTGAACAAATTGGATCCACGTGTGTTTAAATCTTAAACATTTTTTTCGTTGAAAAACAAAGTTCTCATAGTCGGTTCAGGTCTTGGAGCCCTTGCTACGGCGCTTCGTATGACATCAAAAGGGTATTCAGATATCACCGTGGTAGAAAAATACCATACCCCCGGAGGAAGGCTTAATGTGATTAAAGAAAACGGATTTACCTTCGACATGGGTCCTTCTTTTTTCAGCATGAGCTATGAATTCGATGAGCTCTTTCGCTATTGCGGGATGGAAAATCCGCTCCGCTTCAAAAAATTAGATCCTCTGTATTCGGTGAATTTCGCAGGCTCCGATCGGCAGTTTCGCATCTACACAGATTTGGACAAGTTGGAAAAGGAATTTGAAGGCATTGAACCTAATTTTAAGGCCAAGGCCCAAAAATACCTGGAAAATGCGGGCAAAATTTTTCACGACACGGAGTATCGCGTGGTCAAATCCAATTTCAACAATACTCCTTCCTATCTGATGAGTCTTGCCGGAGTTCCTTGGAAACATGCTCCCCGCATGTTTTACTCCATGTGGACGGATTTGGAAAACACGTTTGAGTCAGAAGAGGCTAAGGTGATTTTTTCGCTCGTTGCTTTCTTCCTCGGTGCCACTCCGTTCGACACGCCCGCCGTATATAAATTACTTAGCTACACCGAACTCGTGCACGACGGATATTGGAATGTAGAGGGCGGTATGTATAAAATTACCGAAGCACTCACGGATGAACTTCGTCGCAGGGACGTTAAATTTGAATTCGGTGTGGAAATAGACCGTTATGAGCAGGAAAACGGAAAGGTAACCGCTTTTATCGACAAAAAAGGCAGACGCCACGAGGCCGACATCATGGTGGTGAATGCCGATGCCGCAGCTTTTCGGGGTGAGGTGTTCAAGCGTCCCCAATTTTCGGAAAAGAAGTTGGATAAAATGGATTGGACTTTAGCTCCCTTTACCATTTATCTCGGGGTGAAGGGGAAAATTTCCGGGTTGAATCACCACAATTATTTTTTAGGAGACAATTTCAGGGATTATGCCGATAAAATTTTTAAACTTTCGGTAAATCCGGATAAGCCCTATTACTATGTTAATGTCAGCTCAAAATCCAATCCAAATTGTGCTCCCGAGGGCTGCGAAAATTTATTCATCCTTTGCCCCGTGCCCGATATGCGCTACAAAGCAGATTGGTCCGATGCGGAGGAATTGGCCGATAACATCCTGGAGGATTTAAGTAGCCGGGTGGGTTTTGATTTGAAATCGAATACGCTTACCCGACTGGTGCTTCCACCCGATGAATGGAAAAACAGACTCAATCTGTATAAAGGAAGCGGACTCGGTTTGGCACACGGACTCAATCAAATCGGAGCATTCAGGCCAAGAAACAAGGACGAGGAATTTGACAATGTGTTTTATGTGGGCGCATCAACTACGCCGGGAACGGGATTGCCGATGGTGGTGATTTCTTCCCGCCTTGCCATGGAGCGGATTGAAGAATATGCCGGAGAACCTTCGGCCGAAATAAATTAAAAAGTATAAACCTAAACTGACGTCAGGAAGAACATGAATCATCTGCAGTTATACCACGATACTTCCCTGGAATGCGGAAAACTGATTACCCGCAGATACAGTACTTCATTTTCCTTGGGTATTCAGATGCTGGGAAAAGAAATTCGCGGCCCCATTTATGCCATTTATGCTTTCGTGCGGCTTGCTGATGAAATCGTGGATACCTTTCACGGACATGATAAAGAAACTTTGCTTCGTGAATTTCGTCGCGATACCTACTTAGCCCTGGAACGTAAAATTTCCGTAAATCCGGTGCTTCATTCGTTTCAGGAAACCGTGCATCAATTCGGTATTGAAATCGATTTGGTTGATGCTTTCCTGGATAGCATGGAAATGGATCTCACGGGAAAAACCTACGATGATTCGCTTTATCGTAAATATATTTACGGATCCGCCGAGGTGGTGGGATTGATGTGTCTCCGTGTATTTTGTTATGGTGACGCAACCTATTATGAACGTCTTAAAGCGCCTGCACGGAGCCTCGGTGCGGCTTTTCAAAAAGTGAATTTCTTGCGCGATTTAAAAGACGATTTTGACGGAAGGGGAAGAATGTATTTTCCCGGTGTTGATTTTTCCCGGTTTTCAGAAGCCGATAAACGGCAAATTGAAGAAGATATCCACCGTGATTTTGAAGACGCCTTGGCCGGTATAAAACAACTGCCCGCGGGTTCCCGAAAAGGGGTTTATTTGGCTTATCGCTACTACGTGAAGCTGTTTCGTAAAATTACGGTACGTCCGCCTGAGCAAATCAAGACCGAACGCATCCGCATAAACAATGCGGCTAAAATGTACATCTTGGCCAAGAGCTTTGCCAGATACAGGTTGAATTTATTTTGATTCTCGGTCATTTTTGTTGGAAAAAACCATCCATACCGCAGGCCTACTGATGCATATGGATTCCCCTAAAATTATGGGAATCCTGAATGTCACTCCGGACAGTTTTTATGGACGAAGCAGGGTTTCCGCAAACGACAACCTTCTTCATGCGGCCGAGGCAATGATTTCGGAAGGAGCTGATATGTTGGATGTCGGAGGGGTTTCTACTCGTCCGGGGGCTGATGAGGTTTCAGAAGAAGACGAGATGAAACGCTTGATTCCCTCGATACTCGCTCTCGCAAACCAATTTCCCGAAGTCCCCCTGAGTGTAGATACTTTTCGTTCCCGTGTCGCTCGTGAAGCAGTAGCTGCGGGAGCTGCCTGGATTAATGATGTTTCCGGGGGAACGGCAGATCCTGACATGATAGCCACGGTGGCGGAACTTAACGTGCCATATGTGTTGATGCACATGCGTGGTAGGCCCCAAACCATGCATGAGTTTACGCAGTACGATAATTTGGTGGAGGATGTGATCTTTGAAATGGGACAGCGTCGGGAGAAATGCCTCGCCGCAGGCATCTGTGATTTGATTTTAGACCCCGGTTTCGGATTTGCCAAAACGGTTGAACAAAATTTTATGCTGTTAAATCAGCTTTCCCGGTTCAGGTTGTTCGGACATCTCATTTTGGTCGGGATTTCCAGAAAAAGCATGATTTGGCGAACCCTTCGTACCAATCCGGAAGAAGCATTGAACGGTACAACGGCTCTTCATATGGTCAGTCTGATGCAAGGTGCTGATATTCTTCGTGTGCATGATGTACGGGAGGCGGCCGAGTGTTTGCATCTTTTCTCTCATCTGCGCGCAAAGGCCTAGTGGGGAACAATCCGTATATTTGCGCCAATCCCTCAAAACATCGAAAGATTTACAGACATATTGACCTTTTGGAGTTCCTTTACCTGGTTGGATTTTCTTGACCTTCTTTTGGTAGGTTTTCTTCTTTTTCAGGCTTACACCTGGATAAAGGGCACACCGGCTCTTACCATTTTTTTGGGACTTGCCGCTTTGTATCTCTTGTATCTGCTTACCGAATTTTTGGGACTCCGGCTGCTGAGCCGGCTTTTCGGGCAATTCGCCGGCGTGGGCGCACTGGCCATTATTGTTGTCTTTCAACAGGAAATCAGGCGTTTTTTGCTCATGGTGGGGAAAGTGGGCATAACGGGACATCGAAGGTTGTTGTTTCGAATTTTACGGGGAAAGGGTAACCGGACAGTTTCCGAATTGGACTATGGTGAAGTATGCCTTGCCCTTGAGAAATTTACAACCCAGAAAACGGGCGCACTCATTGTGGTTTCTGAATTGCCGCGCCTTACACCTTGGGAAGATTCCGGGGTGGCTTTGCATGCAAGGCTTACCGCAGAATTGCTGGAAAATATTTTTTTTAAAAATTCGCCTCTGCATGATGGAGCCGTTGTCATCAGTGGTAATAAGGTGAATGCGGCGCGGGTGATTTTGCCGATTTCGGAACAGGCTGAAGCTCTCGGTAATTTGGGCTTACGACACCGCGCAGGTTTGGGAATCAGCGAACAGGCAGATGTGTTGGTTTTTATGGTTTCTGAGGAAACCGGGCTGTTGTCCATGGCATTCAGAGGGGAGTTTTACCCTGACATTACCTTGGATTTTGCACGCAAAAAGATGATAGAATTTAAAAGCCATAAGCTCAAAGTATGATTGCATTGAGTTGGGATGTTCTTGTGCTTTGGCTATTGTTCGCCGGTGCCGTTTTTTACCTTTGTCGTTTCTGGTTCACCAAAAAACAGAAAAAGGAAACGTGTTCCAAATGCTCCCGTTCGTAAACAACCAAATCCCTCTTATATGAAAAGATGTATTTATTATTTTGCTTCGGCTTTTTGCCTGTTTTTCACAGTTAGTTCTTCTGCACAGGATTATAAAGCGCCCAAGGATACCACTACTGCATGGGCTAAATACTGGAAGTATAACCTGAATACAGGCATCAATTTGAATCAGGCTGCGTTTTCCGAGAGCTGGAAGGGCGGAGGTGTTAACAATGTGGCTTTCGGGGCGTACTTTTTTGGCGACCTGAATTACAATAAAAACAAAGTATCCTGGGAAAACAGCTTAAAAATGCAATACGGGCAGGTGCTTACTTTTAACAGAAACAGCAATAATAAGCAGGTAGGTAATTTGCGCAAAAGCCAGGATTTTATTGATTTTGTGAGCAAGGGTGAATACAAATTTGCCAAGATGTGGCGTGTATTCGGGCAGGTAAATTTTTTGAGCCAGTTTGATAAAGGCTACGATTACCGGGGTGTGGATGCCAATGGGAAGGATATACGATTCAGGCTCAGTAATTTTATGGCTCCGGGATACACCACCGAATCTTTCGGTATTGAATTTAAACCCGTGAGTTGGTTTTATGTGAATGTGGGTTTATTGTCGTTCCGGCAAACATTTGTCGTGGATACGACCCTTTATAAAGAAGTGCCTGCAAATTATGGGGTTGAAGTGGGTAAACGGTTTAACAACCAAATCGGTTTTTCTGTGGAAACGGCCTTGGATAAAAACGTGCATAAAAATATCAACTTGAAATTTAAATACCGCGGTTTCAAGGATTACACAGATCCCAAGAAAACACTTTCAGGTGAAATGATTCATCGGATTGATGCGTTGGTTTCCGCGAAAATTACCAAATACATCATCACCAGTCTGGGAGCCATCATCATGTATGATGCCACACAGGATAAACGGGTGCAGTGGAGTCAGAGTTTGGCTTTGGGGATTTCCTATAAAATTTACGGAAACAAAGAAGCAAAGAAGAAATAAAACAGGAGTTTGCTAATAAAAAAAGGGAGTGGTCTAAACGGCACTCCCTTTTTTGTTATTCATTTTATAGGATGGTGAAGTCGTGCTCTACCTCTTTCACGTGGTCGTCTTCACCTACTTTTACCCGTATGGTAAAAATAGTAGGAACGTTAATAGAAACGATTATTTCATCCGTAAGCACGAAATCAGTTACTTCTACATGATTGTCATAATCAAAAACTAAAGAAGTGGGGTTGTTTTTTTCAAAAACCTTGATTTCGATATCATGGATAATTTCCTCGCCGTGAATGTGCACATCAAGCGGAACGGGGCCTGAGTAGACTGCGTCTTTCGCGGGTGAGTTGATTTCAATGTCATACTCTCCTTTTTCTTTTTTACATCCTGTAAACACGGCAGTGCCCACTGCCAATGCCATCATTAGAATTCCTGTTCTGTTTTTCATATTTATTCATTTAAAGTAAATACCAATTTAATCAGGGTTTGGTTAAAGTATCCGTCATATACCCTTAGATAGAGTTCATAATTGCCGGCGGTCCAGGCAGAGCCGTTGGTAGGTATATTCAGGGAGTAGGCGGCTTGCGTCGTATTCAGCGTGTCGTTTTTTGAATACAGATTACTGGCGGAATTGGGCCTGCGGATGCGTGTTTGGATGATGTAAATGCGCGTGTCATCAACAATATCTGCCGATAAGGATAAGGCTTGACCCAATGGGTAGGTAATGCTTTCGGCGGGCGAGGTCAGGTTAATATCAGGAGCCAATGTATCTGCCGGGTTTTTTATTCTGATGTTTCTCAGGTCAAACTCACTTTGATTTCCTGCGGCATCTACGGCCGTAAGGATAAGGTGGTACCAGCCTGCTCCCGCATTTGACGGAATTGGGATTGATACCGTGGGAGAGGCTTCCAGGCCCGAAATGTTCTCTATGATAATTTTTGCCCAGATGATTCCCGTAGATTTATCATGCTCGTGGCCCTCAAAATTTTCGTGAATGTCAATTTTGAATTGTGAAAGAGCTTCATTATCCGTAATCAGCGCATTGACGGGTAAATTTCCGCCTGCTGAGAATACGCTGGAGTCGGCGGGACTGGTTATAACCACCTTCGGATTTTCCTTATCTCCTTTTTTACAGGACTGAATCAGCAGCAAAACTGCTGCAACGGATAAAATGATAATCTTGTTCATGTCTAAATGCAACTTAGTTGCAAAAGTAATAACTAAATTTTAATTTCCAAGGGAATGGTCAATCCGATCAAAAAATTTCTACCCGGTTCGGGCAAGCCTATTCTTCGCCAGTTACTCAAGTGATTAAAATAGATGGTGTTGAATAAATTCTGGATAGAGAAATGAAGCTTCAGGGATTGATTTTTCAGGGTGAACCGGGTACCCATATTCCAATTGAACACGGCGTATCCGGGAGTGAATAGTTCATTTCGCGCGTTTAGAAATTGGGGCGCGGCCCAACGCAGTTCAATACCGGCAAAGCTTTCACCGATCCATTTTCCAGGTATGTCCCGTTCGTATTCTACTTCGGCATGCCCGCCGATGGGGGGAATCATGGGAAAGTTATATCCTGTAGTGGGGCTGTAGGTATATACCATCTGTCCGCCCACGTTTAGGTGCAGTCCATCAACCGGGTGATAATCCACCAAAAATTCCATGCCGGTATGCAGTCCGTCGTTTTGGGTGTATTTCCAAAGTAGGCCGGCTTCGGGTAAGGGCGAAAATTCAGCTGTGGGATTTAGGTAAATGTATCCAAAAAAATAATTCAAGAACGGTGAAACGGAAATGTCTATTTTTTCTTTTTCTATTACCAGATTGAGGTCAAACTGCAAGCCGCGTTCCGGGGTTAAGGTACTGTCGCCCTTTTCGTGGCGGAGCGATCCGTGGTGAATGCCGTTGGCGGTGAGTTCGATGGCCGTGGGCAACCGGTAACTGCTTCCCACATTTATTTTCACGTTGATGTCTTCGTGTGGGAGCATACTGATGCCTATGGCTCCGGAAAGGTTTCCGAAGGATCGGTCTATTTCCGGTGCTGCTCGCTCAGTACCCGAGGGGATTCCGTTTTCGTACACGGTGCGGTAAAAAGCACGGGAGTTGGTATGGGCGTAGTCATACCGGATTCCTCCTGTAAGTACATTTTTTTCAGATAGGTCATACTTGAAAAAGGCATACGCTCCGATTCCATATTCCGAAAAGTCGGGAATGAGAAAAGAATATCCATCCGTTTTGTTTTGCCGGTATTGCCCGTTGATGCCGTAAATGGCATTGAGGCGGGAAAGAATATGGTGATGAAATTTCACGTTTCCGGAGAGGGTGTGAAGGGCAAATCCCAATTCTTTGTTTCCAACCGGTGTGGGAGCCATGCCATGGGTGTGCGGTTCCGAATATTCGCCTCTGCGGTTGTATTGGTAACCGAAGTCAGCTTCAAGCCAGTGTTTTTTCAGGTTGATGTTTGAATTGGAAACGACCTTGATATGCCTCACTTCCTGTCGCGGAAGATCCAGGTTTCGAGCCGATTCGTCCTGGCTTAAATCATTCACGTTGGGTATTCCATGGGCTCCGGGAAAAAATCCCGCCTGCAATTGGTAAAAGGATGCGGAAAGCGTGGAGTATCCCCAGTTTTTCATCAAACCCAGGGTGAGTGATGCATTCCGTTCTCTACCGGCCGTGTTTTTCAATCGTCTTCCAAAAATGGGCAGCTTGTAGGAGTTGTAGGTAAAGTTATCCGCAGGTACCCGATAGTCGCCGTAATCCTGCCCCGAAAAACGGGCTTTGAATAAAACACCTTTTTTCTGCAATGCGGCATGCGCGGAGTATCCGAAAAGATCATTGTTGGAACGGTAGGTAAACAGGGCTCCCGCCTGCAGCATGTCCGGTTTTATGGCCAGTACGGGTTTTATGTTGATGATGCCGCTCATGGCATCGCTTCCATAAATAAGCGAACCGGGGCCTTTGATGATTTCTACACGTTCAACATTGTATTGATCTATTTCCAGTCCGTGGTCGGCTCCCCATTGTTGTCCTTCCTGTTTCAATCCGTATTCGGCTACCGCCACCCGGTTAAATCCCAGCCCTCTTATCAAAGGTTTGGCGATTCCTGTACCCGTTGTTACTGCCTGTACTCCAGGTACTTTGGAGAGCATTCCCGAAAGTGTACTCGCAGGATTTCGATCAAGAAAGTCACGGTCCAAAACGGTGATGGATTGCGCCGTTTCCTCTTTGGTAGTCCTGAAGCGGCTATCTTCTATCTCCACCCTGCGCATTTCTGAGCCCGCTTCCGACAGCCGGAGTGTGCCTAAATCGGTATTGTCGTTCAGCAGAATGTCCTCGATGCGCGGCGCATATCCCAAAAGGGTGATGTGCAGGTGGTATCGCCCGGCTTTCAACCCTTCAAATCGGAAACGGCCCTTGGAATCGCTGACCGTTCCTTTTTCCAATTCGTGCAGGTATACATGGGCATCAGCCAGAGGCATTCCCGATACGTTCTCGGACAAGGTACCCGCCAGTGAAAATCCTTTTTGGCCGTTGGCCATAAACGAATTTGCGATGAGCAGCAGCAGAGCGTGGATAATATGCGTTGATTGCTTTTGCAACATTGTTGCAAAAGTAGAAATTTATTGCAATTCAAACAGGAATAGTATTGTGCAATAACCAATCCGGTTATTTAGCCCAATCCTCCACTTAATTTTTTCCGTATCGCTTCAAATACTCCAATTCTTCTTTTGTGAGGCTTTTCATCCCCTTTTGGTTGATTTTGTCCAAAATATCATCCAAATAGTCGGCTTTCTGCTTTTTTATTTCGTTGAATTCTTCATCGGATAAGGGCTTTTCTTTTCGCCTGGTCGGCGTAAAAATAATCTTCTCCCGCTTCATAAAGACAACCTGTTCAGACCGATCCGTCCATAGCTGTCTTTTTAACGGAGTAAGTCGTTTCAGTCCCCAAACCAGTAAAAAACCGGTCAGCGCCCCCGAAATTATCTGTAAGTTCAGACCAGTATTCCAATGGAATAATACACCCGCAACGGATACACCGATCACGATCTGCATAAGGGTATTCAGTTGCAGAGCCCAGATACCGAAAACGCGCATAGTATGCCGTGGATAAAAGGAGGCGGACACGGTCATCAGAGTCATCACCGCAGCTCCTGATCCACCAACTTCCATGCTGTGCAATGTATGGCGCAGCATCGGCAGTGTCGCCAGAACCAAAAATACCACATTGCTTAAAACTCCTCCCGCTACAAAGAGAGCCACGGTCATCCGGTCCTCCGAAAAAAAGAGCCGGCTGCTAATATTTCCGAAAACCATAAACCCCAACAGGGTAAAAAGAAATGTCCAAAAAGAGGCGTGAAAGGCAAAAGAGATTAAGGGTGTCCAAGGCTTTACCAACAACATGGGGAGCTGCGCGGGCATCTGAAAAAAGGCACTCATGCTTGCAGCTGCATCCGGTCGGCTAAGCAGCAGAATACGGTAAGCAATGAATATGGCTGAAAGCAGGATACCCGCAAACAGGAGCCTTTTCCGGGAGAGGGAGAGCGGGCTGTTGCGGACTATTTTTTGCAGGGTTTGGCGAACTTCTTTTCCAGGTAATTTCATAGAAGAAAAAAAGCAATTTACGAAAAAGGCGATATCTCTTTTACCACCTTATTGAAAAAAATTATCTCCACCGCGCCCAAAGGCTTCCTTTCTGTTTCCAGATTAGGAGCAGGATAATTCCTGTGACGGCACCGCCGATATGGGCAAAATGGGCCACGTTGGAAGACTGGGAATAGAAAATGCCGCTGATTAAATCGAATCCCATCAGGATGATGGCGAAGTATTTCGCTTTCAGCGGGAGAAAGAAATAAATGTAAATGTAGTTGTCCGGAAAAAGAAAAGCATAAGCCACGAGAAGGCCGTAGATGGCTCCTGATGCTCCCACCAAAATTCCGCCTCCCTGCAATTCGGGGAATACATGAACACCGAGCCAGGTGTAAATCAGGTGTAACGCTCCCGCTCCGATACCGCTGAGCAGGTAGTAGGTCAGAAATTTTTTCGGTCCCCACATGTTTTCGAGCATGCTGCCGAACATCCACAAAGAAAACAGATTAAAAAACAGATGCCCGAAGCCGTCATGCATAAATTGGTAGGTGACCAACTGGGTAGGAATAAAAAAATCACTTTCAAAATAGTACAACGGCAGAAATTCTGCGGCAAATTGCGAAACTACCGGGGTCAGCATCGCCAGAAATAAGAGTCCGTTGATGATCAATAAGTTTTTGACGATCACGGGAAGGAATGAAAAAGGTCCCGGACGTAAGTAGTCGTTATTCATAAAAATCAGCGTAAAAATTTATCGTTTAACTCTTGTAAGCTCAGGGTAAGCAGGGTAGGCTTTCCGCTTGGGGAGCTGTAGGGGTTTGAGCAGGAAAACAGATCGGCGATTAGGCTTTCGGCTTCCGCTTTTCCTAAGCGTGTTCCATATTTTACGGCCATTCTGTCGGCCAGGGAACGCACAACGGCGAGGTGTTTGTCCGACTTCACATCGGCAGATTGGTGCTTGATTTTCTCGAGCATTTCTTCCAGTAATTCGCGGCAATTGTTTTCAGTAAGTCCGGTGGGAATGCCTCGCACGATGACGGTATTTCCGCCAAATAACTCCAAATCAAACCCCAGTGCGGCCAACTCCTCCCTGATTTCTGTAATTAACTCCAGATCGGCAGGATTGAAATCGATGGTCTCCGGAAAGAGCAATTGCTGGCAATGGCTTTTTCCCGTTTCGGAATTTTTGATCAACCGCTCAAAAATAACCCGCTCATGAGCCCGGTGTTGATCGATCACTACCAGCCCGCTTTTGATGGAAGTGACCAGGTAGCGTCCTTCCATTTGAAAATAGGATGAACGCAGGAAATCATCGTTTTCTTCGGAGGGAAACATGGCCTCTGCTTCTTTTTTTTCTTGCGGATTTTCAGCAGGTGAAAAGGAGGGAGACGGTATTTCGAACTGATCAAATTGGGGGGCGTACACGCTTTCCCAGTTTTTCAGGTTGTTTTTTTCTCTGGGATTAGGCTCAGTAAAACCACCGTTGTTGGGCTTTTCCGTTTTATTTTCCGTGTTGAAGGGATTGTAATCGGTATTGATGACAATTTTGGGAACGGACAGTTCTGAAAGATCTTTTAAGGGCACAAAATCGAAGGAGGTCTCTCGTTCAAAATCGAGTGAAGGGGCAATGTTAAATTTCCCCAGCGCTTGTTTTACCGCGCTGCTCAGGATGTGGTAAATGGTTCTTTCCTCGCTGAACTTCACCTCGGTTTTGGCCGGATGTATATTGATGTCAATCTCTTCGGGGGCCAGATCTAAAAACAGGAAATAACCCGGGTAACTGTCTTTGGGAATGAGTCCGTCGAAAGCGGCTTCAACTGCATGATGCAGGTAGGGACTTTTTATGAAACGGTTGTTGGCAAAAAAGTATTGATCTCCCCGCGTTTTTCTCGAAAATTCGGGCTTTACCATAAATCCGGAAATTCGGATGATATCGGTTTCTTCCGCAACGGGTACTAATTTGTCGTTGTAGTTACTGCCCAGAATACCCACAATTCTGCGGCGCAGATTCCCTTTTTCCAGTTTATATACGGTTTGCCCGTTATTGATCATGTCAAATTCAATTTCCGGATGCGCCAGCGCTACACGGATGAATTCTTCCAAAATGTGTTTACTCTCTACCGCGTCGCTTTTTAAAAACTTGCGTCGTGCAGGTACGTTGAAGAATAGGTTTTTAACTGAAATAATCGACCCTACCGGCGTGGAACAGATTTCGGAGGAAATAAATTCACTGCCTTCTACCAGCACCCTTACTCCGGTTTCGCTTTCCGGCTGACGGGTTTTCAGTTCAACTTTGGCAATCGCCGCCACGGAAGCCAAGGCTTCACCGCGGAATCCTTTGGTGGTGATCCGGAAAATATCATCGGGATCTTTAATCTTGCTGGTGGCGTGGCGCTCAAAACACATCCGGGAATCATTTTCCGACATGCCCTTCCCGTTATCCATTACCTGAATCAGGGATTTTCCGCCTTCTTTTATCGTAAGTAGAATTTTATCCGCCTTGGCATCTATGGCATTTTCAAGCAGTTCCTTAACGGCCGCCGCCGGTCTTGAAACCACCTCCCCCGCAGCAATGCGGTTCGCCACCGAATCGGGAAGTATGGAAATTATATCACTCATGGAAACAGTCCCAAAGGTAATCATTCGCCCCGTTAGCAAACGAACCTGTCAGTTCAGCCAAAACCAGAGCACGGCAATCACCGCCAATAGTGCGAGGAGGTAAATCGTTTTTTTGCGTGCTGCATGGGTATCGTATGAACCCATCAGACGTCGTTCGTCCATCTTTTCCCGGTAGGTTTTTTTTTCTGCTCTTTCCATACTTCCGAAAGCCTGTCTTATCCTGGCCTCCGAAGTGCTTCCCTGTTGCAATTCTTCTTCTTCGTTATAATACCTTGGCGTGTACGTAAATGACTTGGGTTGTTTTTGTTTGAAAATGGAAAGACGGGAGAATAACATACGATGCGGATGATTTAACTGAGCGATTTAACGCAACACAAATGTATTTGTTTTAGCCCGATTTTTGCTTTTAACAATTTCCCTTTGATTTCTTTTCGTAGAGCTCTTTAATTTAATGTCTGCTCCCGATAACTTTGAACACATGAACAGAACGCTCCGCTTTAATATATTCTTCCTTTTTCTTTTTTGCTTTTCACTTAGGGGGTTTGCACAAAATAGATCAACCCGCGAAGCCAAATGGGTAGATTCCGTTTTTGCTTCGCTCTCTCCCGAAGCCCGCATCGCCCAATTATTCATGATTTCGGCCTATTCGAATAAAGGAGCTAAAGCAGAGGCTGAGGTGGCTGCGCTCATTGAACAATACCAGCCGGGCGGGGTAATCTTTTTTCAAGGTACTCCGGGCCGACAGGCTTCGCTCACCAATGCCTACCAAAAAATTTCGCGCATACCTATGCTCGTGGCGGGCGATTATGAATGGGGGCTGGCCATGCGGTTGGACAGTGTGCCCAAATATCCCTGGCAGATGACCTTGGGTGCCATAAAAGACGAATCGTTGGTGGTTAGCCTTGCGGCACGCATGGCAGATGAATTTAAACGCATCGGGGTGAATGTCAGTTTTTCGCCTTCTTTGGATATCAACAACAATCCGCTGAATCCCATCATCGGCTCCCGGTCTTTCGGGGATAATCGGGAGAATGTGGTTCGTTTGGGAGCAGCCTTCATAAAAGGACTTCAGGATAACGGCGTTTTGGCTTGCGGTAAACATTTTCCCGGACACGGGGATACCGATAAGGACTCGCACAAGGCATTGCCCATCATTCCCTTCAATCGTCAGCGGCTGGATTCTCTGGAGCTTTTTCCTTTTCGCCAATTGGCCCGGTCCGGTTTAGGTAGTGTCATGGTTGCCCACCTGTTTATTCCCGAATTGGACAGTACCCCCAATCTGCCTTCTTCGCTTTCCCGAAAAATCGTGCAGGATTTGTTGCGCTATGAACTCGGATTCGACGGGCTTATTTTTACCGATGCCATGAACATGAAAGGCGTGGCCGGAAATCATGCCAAAGGGGTGGCGGACGTGAAGGCGCTGAAGGCTGGAGTGGATATCGTGTTGATGCCGGGTGACCTGGCCTTGGGTATTCAGATGGTGAAAGATGCTCTTGCATCGGGCGAATTGGATCAGGGCGAGTTGGATGAGAAATGCAGGCGGGTGCTGAGGGCAAAATTCAAACTTGGTTTACATGCCTACAAACCGGTAGATATGCGCCAGATCGGTACTTATTTGAATTCACCGGAATCACAGGTCATCAACCGCAGATTGGCTTCCGCATCCCTCACCCTGCTGCGCAATGAAAATGAAATATTGCCTATTCAGGAACTCGAAAAGAAAAAGTTGGCTTTGGTCCGCCTGGGTTCCGATACCATGGATGTGTTTGCCAATACCCTGAAGCGGTATGCTCCCATGGAGGTTTTTACGCTTAGGGATGGGTTTTCCCCCACCGACGCTGAATCCGTCATGAAGGCGCTTGAGGGGTATGATCCGGTCATCGTGAGCCTACACAAATCGGACAAAACACCCTGGAAAAATTTTAAAATTACCGAATCGGAAAAGGCTTTTTTGGTTCAGGCTTCCCAAAAACACCGCATCATCCTGAATGTTTTTGCCTCTCCTTATGCTCTACAGGGGTTGCCGCGGATAAACTCTCTTTCGGCTCTGCTGTTGAGCCATCAGAACAATCCCTACTTTGCAGAGGCTTCTGCGCAGCTGATTTTTGGTGGAATAGGAGCACAGGGCGTATTGCCCGTTACCTTGTCCGAGACATTGCCGGCGGGTTATGGCCTCACATCACCGGGTGGTTTGCGTTTCAGGTATGTATTGCCTGAAGAGCTGGGCATTGATTCCCGAAAATTGAACCGGGTGCAGCAAATTGCCGAGGAGGGAATACAGATCGGGGCATATCCGGGATGCCAGATTTTGGCTGCCAAGGATGGGCAGGTATTTTACCGCAAGTCGTTTGGTTTTCACACCTATGAAAAAAAGCAAGCGGTGGAACTTACCGATTTGTATGATATCGCTTCCGTTTCCAAAATTGCCTCCACCTTGGCTGCCGTGATGAAAATGTATGATGCCGGGGCCTTGAATCTGAACGGTAAATTCGGCGAGTATGTCCCGGTGGTTCAGGGAACCAATAAGGAAAATCTGCACATGGAGGATATTCTTACCCATCAGGCGGGCCTTAAGGCATGGATACCGTTTTACAAGGCTACGATTGATGCCCAAAACAATCGTCTGCCCCATTTTTACTCAACCGAACCCACACCTGATAAATCGACTCAGGTGGCTGATCGAATGTATATTTTGAGCCATTATCGCGATTCCATGTTCATTAAAATGTTTGCCTCAACCCTGCAGGAATCAGGAAAATATGTGTACAGCGATTTAGGGTTTTATTTTATGCAAGCCGCGGTGGAGCGTTGGGCCGGAAAGCGCCTCGACGATTATGTGAATACCACTTTTTTTCAGCCGCTCGGGGCCTATACCTGCGGATATAATCCGTTAAAACGATTTGCGAAGGAGCGGATTGTGCCTACGGAATATGATTCTCTGTGGAGAAAGCAACTCGTTCACGGGTTTGTGCACGATCAGGGGGCTGCCATGATGGGTGGCGTGGCCGGTCATGCAGGGCTTTTTTCCAATGCCGATGATTTAGCCAAAATCATGCAGATGTACTTGAATAAAGGAACCTATGGTGGTACCCGTTTTTTGAGTGAAAATACGGTAGCTGAATTTACCAAATGCCGTTTTTGTGCCGAGGGAAACCGCCGTGCGCTGGGTTTTGACCGACCGGATCCTTCCGGAAAAGGAACCCCCTGCGATTGTGTTTCCTATCTGAGTTTTGGACATACCGGCTTCACGGGAACTATGGCCTGGGCAGATCCCGAGACAGGAATTCTCTATATTTTTCTGTCCAATCGGGTTCATCCCGATGCTGAAAATAAACTCTTGATGAATAAGGATATCAGGGGTAGGATTCAGGAAGTGTTTTATGATGCTCTGATAAAATAGCTTGAACCCTCTTATCGTAAAACAGCCTTGTCGTTTTCTCCCAAAACCACTTCTATATGATCGTGCAAATGGGTGGAAAGCGCATAGCCCACAAAGTCTGCCTGAATGGGAAAATCTTTATGATTGCGCTCTACCAGCACGGCTGTTTTGATTTTGGACACGTTTCGCTTTAATAATTCAGCTAGCGCGAATGCGGTCGTTCTTCCTGAATTCATGACATCATCCACCAGAATAACCGGTTTATTTTCCCAGGCATTTTCTTCAAGGCCTTTAAGCTCAGCGGGCGATGACAGCGGGTTTTCTTTGTTCAGGTGAATTTCGGCCAGATGAATCCGTGTTTTGATGCGCGCTTCAATGAGCAGTTTCAGTCTTTCGGCAAGCAATGGACCGTTGGGAAAAATGCCGGCCAGAATAGCATCCGGTTCGGAGTATACCTCTTCCATGATCTGATGAGCCATGCGCTCCGTCATGCGCTTTATTTTATCTTCCGTAAGAATGATGTGCTCTCCCATAAGTATCAGATATTCCCGTAAAATTAGCCAAATTTGATAAACAGTCTGTTAGTCGTGGAAAATTTGATGTGTATGCATACTTTCAAAAGTTTTCAACAGACCAAAACGGGGCATTGGGATTCCGGTAGTTTTGTGCATCTTTTAAGCCTATTTCATGAGTCATTCATCCGCAAATATTAAGGAATTCTGCCGTCAGGTGAGAAGGGATATTTTACGCATGGTTCACGCGGTCAATTCCGGTCACCCGGGAGGATCTCTCGGTTGCACGGAATATTTCACTGCATTATACCAAGTGGTCATGAATCATCGCCTTCCTTTCCAAATGGACGGTAAAGAGGAGGATGTGTTTTTTCTGTCCAACGGGCATATTTCTCCCGTGTGGTACAGCGTGTTAGCCCGCTCCGGATATTTTCCCGTGTCCGAGTTGGCCACATTCCGCAAGTTGAATTCTCGTTTACAGGGACATCCGGGTACGCATGAAGGATTGCCCGGCGTTCGCATGGCTTCCGGCTCTCTCGGTCAGGGATTGTCTGTGGCTGTTGGTGCCGCTCTGGCCAAAAAGATGAACGGAGATAAGCACTTGGTGTATTCACTGCATGGAGACGGAGAACTTCAGGAAGGACAGATTTGGGAAGCTGCCATGTTTGCCGCCGGAAAAAAAGTGGATAATCTCATTTCTACGGTGGATGTGAACGGCAAGCAAATTGACGGAAGTACCGATGAGGTGTTGCCTATGGGTAGCCTCAGGGCCAAATTTGAAGCCTTCGGTTGGGAAGTATTGGAAGAAAAACGGGGCAATGATCTGGACGCCGTCATTTCGGTGTTGTTGCATGCCAAAGCCCAGACCGGTAAGGGAAAGCCTGTCATGATTCTTCTGCATACCGAAATGGGATGCGGTGTAGATTTCATGATGGGAACCCACAAATGGCACGGGGTGGCACCCAACGATGAGCAGTTGGCAGCTGCCTTGGCTCAATTACCGCCTACAAGTCTGAATGATTATTAATTCACAGTTTGATTAAAATAAGTCATCATGTCATTATTTCCTAAGCTTGGCGAAAAAGATACCCGTTCCGGATTTGGAGACGGCCTGACCGAACTGGGCCGAACCAATCCGAATGTAGTGGCTCTTTGTGCCGATTTGGCGGGGTCCTTAAAGATGGATACCTTTATTAAGGAAAATCCTGACCGATATATACAGGTGGGGATTGCCGAGGCTAACATGATCGGCATTGCGGCCGGGCTTACCGTGGGCGGAAAAATTCCGTTTGCCGGTACATTCGCCAATTTTGCCACAGGCCGGGTGTACGACCAAATTCGGCAATCGGTTGCTTACGCGGGAAAAAATGTGAAAATATGTGCCTCCCACGCAGGACTTACTTTGGGGGAGGATGGCGCTACGCATCAAATTTTGGAAGATATCGGGCTGATGAAAATGCTGCCAGACATGACGGTAATCTGTCCTGCCGATTACAACCAGACTAAACAGGCCACGCTTGCCATAGCGGCGCATCAAGGCCCGGTGTATCTCCGTTTCGGACGTCCCAAATGGCCGGTATTCATCCCCGAAGATTCACCTTTTGAAATCGGCAAAGCCCAGCTTCTTCGCGAAGGATCTGACGTGTCGGTTTTTGCCACCGGCCACATGGTTTGGCTTGCTTTGCAGGCTGCCGAAGAATTGGCTTCGCAAGGTGTTTCGTTAGAAGTAATCAATATTCACACCATCAAACCCCTGGATCGGGAGGCAATCATCACCTCCGTTCGTAAGACGGGAAAAGCGGTTACCTGCGAGGAGCATAATATATTGGGCGGATTGGGCGAATCGGTGGCGGCCGTACTTGCGGAGGAGTTTCCTGTAAAAATGAAACGGGTGGGCGTAAATGACTCCTTTGGTGAAAGCGGCACCCCAGACCAATTGTTGGTGAAATATGGGTTGAGTGTGGAGGGTATCAAAGCGGCAGTTAAGCAGGTGTCATCCTGATCTTTATCTGAAATTGGACAAAGATTTTTTTGTTTTTAAATTATTTCTACTTTTGGTAATACATTAAAATGAACGCATCATGAAAAAAACATTACTTTTTGCTTCGGCAGTCGCCCTCGCGGGTCTTGCAAATGCCCAGATTGTGTCGGGTCTTTATGCTTCTGATTTCACGGCCACTCCTCTTAACAACGGTCAGGTTCCTTTCAATCTATACACCGAGTTGAATGCGGATAAACCGGTTATTTTAGATGTTTCCGCCACTTGGTGTCCTCCTTGTTGGTCATATCATCAAACCAACAAATTGAAAGATTTGTACAATACTTACGGACCCCAAGGTTCCAATGAGTTGCGTGTGATTTTTTGGGAAGGAGACGCTGCCACCGGCGATCAACAAATGAATGGACTTGGTGGAAACACCCAAGGTAACTGGTTGAGCGGAACACCTTATCCTATGGCTAATCCGGCCAGTCCGGGCGCGGTAAATACCCCTTATGGAGTAAGTGCTTACCCCACACTTTTCCTCATTTGTCCGAACCGCAGGGTTGAAAGAATATCTACAGGGCTCACAGTAGCTCAGGTTTATGCAAAAGCATCCACTTGCCCTGTGTCTACCCAGTCGGTGGACGTTGCCACCTTTGCTTACACGGGCAGTAAAATTTCCTGCGGTGATTTGCCTACCAAAGTGAAAATTCAAAACATGGGGACCTCCAACCTAACCTCTGCTACTATTACCGCTAAAAAAGGAACTACGGTTTTGGGAACAGAAAACTGGACGGGCAATTTGGCTCAATACGCAGCCACCGATATTGATTTTGGTGCGTTGAATTTCGGTAGCACATCAGGAAACCTGGTTATTGAGGTTACTACGAACGGAGATGGAAATGCCGCTAACGGAACTTTAACTCAAGCCATCGTAGCCGCTGAAGATAAAAATGAAGATAAATATGATATTGAAGTAAAACTCGACGGATATGCCAGCGAAGTGTTTGCCCGCCTTTACACCAGCTCCGGTCAGACCGTTTGGCAAAAACAATATGCTTCTTCTGATAACAACGATACGTACACTTACAAAGTGGATTTGAACGTAGATCAGTGTTATTACTTCCGCGTAACCGACAGCTATGGCGACGGCTTACTCAGCAACGGATATATTCGTCTAAAAAATCAAGCAGGAGATTTGATTTTCACAGCTAACGGAAGTTATTCTGAAAAGAATTATGGTTTTACCCCCCGCGCAGAATCTGCCGGTTGGGCTTCCATCGAGGATGCTGAAGGTGAAGAGATGGCCTTTGGAGTGTATCCAAACCCTGCAACCGAGGTGTTGAACACATCACTGACCATTACTGCTGACGAATTGGTTAATTTTACCATTGTAAATGCACAAGGTCAGATTGTATCTGTTCAGCAAATCAGCATGAGCGCAGGAACTTCCCAAAACGCCCTTGATATTTCTTCATTGGCAGCCGGTATTTACACGTTGCGTGTAACTGCAGGCGGAAGCGTGCTCACCAAAGCATTCATCAAACAATAATTAGCATTTTGTTTTTTTAAAAGCCTTCCTTTTCGGGAAGGCTTTTTTTATGACCTTTAATTTGTCTTACTCATTGTATTTAAGTTACTTTTGTTTCGTTGAAAAAATGGCAGACTATAGCGGCTCCGTCCGGTCTCATCTTACTGATGGACCTAATGGTTTGTTTTTTATCTCTGTTGCTTACCTACCAACTTCGTTTTAATTTTAAGGTTCCCGTTGCTGAAATCAACCTGTTTCGTCAGGTTTTTGGCATTGTTTTGGGAATCCGTCTCTTTAGCTTTATCCTCGCCGGTACCTATCGTGTGCGAATTCGTTTTACGGCTACACCCGATGTATTCAGGCTGCTTTTGACGGTGTTTTTCGGCAGTGCCTTTTTGGCCCTTTGGAATCCCCTTTATCGGATGTGGACAGGGGCTTTTCTGATTCCCTATTCCATTATCATCATTGAGTTTTTGGTCAGTATTTTCTTCCTCGTTTGTATCCGCCTTTTGGTGCGTTTGATTTTTAAACAGATTACGTCTTCCGGCATCAGCATCCGATCCGTTATTATTTACGGGGCGGGGGAAACGGGACTGATTACCAAACGGACGTTGGAAAGCGCGTTGGAGCATAATTTTCGTGTGGTCGCCTTTTTGGACGAAAACAAACGGCTGAACAAATTGAAATTGGAAAATGTGCGCATCTGGCATCCTGATCAGGCGGAAAAAGTATTTGATGCATTTCCCGAGGCTGAATTGATTATCTCCAAGCAGTCTATTTCTTCGGAACAGCGTAACCGCATTGCAGAAAATGCACTGGCCCACGGCATTAAAATTTTAAATATACCCTCAATCAAGTCGTGGATCAGTGGACACCTGAACCCCAAGGAATTACGCAATCTCCGTATCGAAGATCTCTTGGAGCGGGAACCTATCGTACTTAACAAAGAATTGCTCTTTGAAGTGTATGGAGGCAAAGTCATTTTGGTTACCGGAGCAGCAGGATCCATAGGCAGTGAGCTGGCACTACAGCTTTTGGGTTTCAATCCGCAGAAGCTTATTTTGGTGGATCAGGCGGAAACGCCCATGCACGAATTGGATGTCCGTCTCAACCAGATGCGTACCGAGTCCGAAATCAATCTGTTGATTGCCGATATTACGGATGAGGATAAGATGCGGCTTTTGTTTGATATGCATAAGCCTGAGGTAGTTTTCCACGCTGCTGCCTACAAGCACGTACCCCTGATGGAAAAAAATCCTAAGGAAGCGGCAAAGGTGAATACATTCGGCACCAAAATTTTGGCTGATTTGGCCCACGCCAACGGAGTGGAGCGGTTTGTCTTTATTTCCACCGATAAAGCCGTAAATCCAACCAATGTGATGGGCGCTACCAAGCGGATGGCCGAGATGTATGTACAATCGTTTAACTCCGTATCCAATACTAAATTCATTACCACGCGTTTTGGAAATGTTTTAGGTTCCAATGGCTCAGTAGTGCCGCGCTTTCGTGCCCAGATAGAGGCAGGCGGTCCGGTTACGGTGACCCATCCCGAAATTACCCGTTATTTTATGACTATTCCCGAGGCTTGCAGTCTGGTTTTGGAAGCGGGGAGCATGGGCAACGGCGGTGAAATATACATTTTCGATATGGGTAAGCCGGTTAAAATTCGGCAGCTGGCCGAAAAGATGATCAGGCTGGCGGGCTTCATGCCTGATATTGAAATTACGATAGAATATACGGGATTGAGGCCGGGCGAAAAATTGTACGAAGAGCTCATTAATGAAGGCGAAAATACTTTGCCTACCCACCATCCGCAAATCATGATTACCCGGGTTATTGAAAATGATAAACCCGAAATAGATAAAAAAATGGGGCGTCTGGCTTTCATGTTAGCCTCAAACGATAACTTTGAAATTGTAAAATGCATCAAAGAAGCGGTGCCTGAATACCGAAGTGCCAATTCCGAATTTGAAAAACTAGACGTATAGAATGACCGATATTACCCAGAATTTGAATGTAGAGATTGCCCGGCTTCAAAAAGAAATTGCCGACAGGCTGAGTATGCCGATGGAAAATCTGGTTTGGGAATTTTCGGAATCGGGCGAGATTACAAGGCTGGATCTGATCACCGTCAACCAGGCGCACCGTCAATCCTTTCTGTTTCATACCGCACAAGGTTTCAGTAAGCTGGATGCGCTGTACGATATGCTCAAATATGCCAAGAACTGCAAAGAGATTGATCAATCCTACACCATACAGTGGTCGCTTAAAGGACACGGAGAACTTCATACTTCCTATTTCAGGGCAGGCAATATTTTTGATGCACTGAAAAAGTTCAGCTACGGTCGTGATATCAACAGCACCGTTATTTTCAGCATTACGTTAAATCCCATTTCATGAGTACGTTCCATGTTAAAATTCCTCTGCAGCTTCGTTTTGCAGATACCGATGCGTTAGGGCATGTAAATAACGCCTGTTTCCTCAGTTATTTTGAGTTGGCCCGGGTGGCTTATTTTAATGAGGTTTTGGGTGATGTGGTCGATTGGAAATCGCGCGGCATCATATTGGCCAGGACGGAAGTGGATTATCGGTTTCCGCTTTTTCTTCAGGATAAACCCGTGGTGAAGGTACGCTGTTCGCAGGTGGGCAATAAAAGCTTCGTCATGTCTTACCTGATTGAAGAGGAAGGAAAGGTTTTTGCCGAGGGAAACACAGTCATGGTTTGTTATGATTTCGTCGAAAATAAACCCTTTCCCATGCCTGATGAATGGCGATTTAAAATAACCGTTTTTGAAGGGATGGGCATTTCTGCATGAAAGGCATATTCCGGATACTTGCGTTGGTGAAAGAATACCGGGCCAGAATTGCGGCTTACACGGTTCTTATCATTTTGAGTTCGGTGTTCAGCGTGGTCAGCATTACCATGGCCATTCCCTTTCTCAACATTATTTTCGATCGGGGAAGTGCTAACGATGCAATGGCTGATTTTTCCGGGGATGCGCAGAATGTTTTTCAGCAACTGATTGCCCTTATTCAACAGGTAAAATCGGAACAGGGTCAGCAGACCGCCTTGTTATATGTTAGCCTGACGCTTATTTTTCTTTTTTTTCTGAAAAACGTTACCCGTTATCTTGCACTCAATGTGCTTACCCCCGTACGTACCGGTGTTATATTCACGCTCCGCGAAAAAATATACTCCAAAATCAATCGTCTTTCTCTTGAGTTTTTCTCAGACCGAAAAAAAGGCGATGTGCTTACCCGCATGTCGAGCGACGTGGCCGAAGTGGAATGGACTATCATGAATTCGCTCACTTCCATGATCCGAGAGCCCCTGATGATTCTCGTGACGCTGGTATTCATGTTTGTGATCAGCGTGAAATTAACGCTCATTATTTTTCTTGTTTTGCCGATCAGCGGGTTCATCATCGGACGGATAGGCAAGAGTCTCAAAAAAACGTCGCATGAAGGACAGTCTTCAGTTGATCGCCTGATGTCGCTGGCCGAAGAAACCTTGACCGGGGCGCGCATTGTACGTGCATTCAATGCAGAGGGTTTTCTTTTTAAAAAATTTGATACACTCAATCATGCATTTTTAAAGCAGAACCGCAAAATGGTTAACCGCAGGGAATTGTCTTCTCCCATGAGCGAGTTTTTAGGTTCCATCGTAGTGGCTCTTGTTATGTACATCGGCGGAAGAATGGTCCTTGAATCCACCGGGCAGGGTGGTAATTTGAATGCAGAAACGTTTATTACTTACATCCTCACTTTCTCTCAGCTTATTTCCCCGGCAAAAGCCATCACCACCACGTTTTATAACGTGCAAAAAGGGTTGGCATCATTGGAGCGTATTGAGGAGCTGTTGCAGCATGAAGAGAAAATCGTAAATGCTTCCGGAGCCTTGGATAAATCCAATTTTACGGATGCCGTGCAGTATCACAACGTAGTGTTCCGTTATGAAAAGGAAACCATCCTCGACAGGGTATCTTTAACTGTTCCCAAGGGGAAATTGGTGGCCCTGGTGGGGCAATCCGGTTCCGGAAAAAGCACCCTGGCCGATCTTCTTCCACGGTTTTACGACGTGGAATCGGGAAGTATTACGCTGGATGGAATAGATATCCGCACGATGAATGTTCATGGTTTGCGGAACTTGCTCGGTATTGTTCCGCAACAGAGTGTGTTGTTTAATGATACCGTGATTGGCAACATTACCTTCGGGTCAGATGCAGTAGATATTGATCGGGTGGTGGAAGCGGCACGAAACGCACATGCGCACGAGTTTATCATGGGCTTAGAGTATGGCTACGAAACTAATTTGGGCGAAGGCGGTAATAAACTTTCCGGAGGGCAGAAGCAGCGGATAGCCATCGCGCGTGCGTTGTATAAAAATCCACCCATTCTTATTCTGGATGAAGCCACTTCCGCCTTGGACAGTGAGAGCGAGCGTGCCGTGCAGGACGCTTTAAATAATCTCATGGCTAACCGCACATCGTTGGTTATTGCCCACCGCCTAAGTACGGTGCGCCACGCCGATGAAATAATTGTGATGCACAAAGGCGAAATTGTGGAACGCGGCACCCATGATAGTCTATCCAGGCAGGGTGGAGTGTACGCCCGTTTGTGCGAAATGCAATCTTTTGCCTGATGAAAGTGGCGGGCTTTACCTTCATCCGCAATGCGGTCAAGTTTGATTATCCGGTCAAAGAGGCCATTCTTTCCGTGTTGCCGCTTTGTGATGAATTTGTAGTTTGTCTGGGCAACTCTGAAGATCAAACCGAATCACTCATCCGCTCCATCGGTGATCCGCGCATCCGAATAATCCATTCCGTATGGGACGATTCATTGCGTCAGGGCGGGCGGGTGCTCTCCGTGGAAACCGACAAAGCGCTGGATGCTGTTTCCCCCGATTGTGACTGGGCTTTTTATATTCAGGCTGATGAGGTTTTGCATGAAAAATACCTTACTCCGGTGAGGAATTCCATGGAGAAGTGGTTGGAACATCCCGAGGTGGAAGGGCTGCTTTTTGATTACCTGCATTTTTATGCTACCTATGATTTTGTTGGCGACAGCCGTCGGTGGTATCGCAATGAAATCCGCATCATCCGTAACGACAAGCGTATATGCAGCTGGAAAGATGCACAGGGCTTCAGAAAAGAGGGGCGTAAATTGAATGTGAAAAAAGCGGGGGCGGCTATCTTTCATTATGGTTGGGTAAAACCACCCGAAAAACAGCAGGAAAAACAAAAGTTTTTTCATCGGCTTTGGCATTCGGATGAAAAAGTGCACGCCATGACGGGTGAATCCTCGGTTTTCGATTATTCGCGTGTGGATTCATTGAAACGATTTGCGGGAACTCATCCGGCAGTGATGGGTGAACGTATCCATAAAATGGGTTGGGTTTTCAACCACGACGTGCGTGAGAAAAAACTTTCCCTGAAGAATAGGCTTCTCCATATTGTGGAGCGGCTTACCGGGAAGCGGTTTTTCGAGTACCGCAACTTTGAATTGATACCCTAGTTTACTTTTTCTTACCCGTAAGAGTCCGGAAAACATCTTCCAGATTTTGCTCATGCTTATTTACGGTGAGCAGGGTGAGTCCTTCATGAACGGCAAATTGGAATAATGCCGCGCGTATATCCTGATCAGCAGGGGATTCTAAATGATAGGCATTGTTTCCGGCCTGGGCCACGCGTAAGATGCCGGGAATATTTTTCAATTTATCTGACGAAACGGATTTGTCAAATTCCACATAAAAAGCCTGGGTACTGATTTTGTTTTTCCTGAGATCCCGCATGGTGTCATCCGCCGCTAAAACTCCTTTGTTGATGATGATTACCCTGCCGCAGATGGCCTCTACTTCTTGCATGATGTGGGTGGAAAGCATGATGGTTTTTTCTTTTCCCAGATCCAGAATGAGGTTCCGTATGTCGGCCAATTGGTTAGGGTCTAAGCCTGATGTGGGTTCATCCAGGATGAGCACTTTCGGATCATGGATCAGTGCCTGTGCAAGGCCTACCCGTTGTTTATAACCTTTGGAAAGTTGACCGATTTTTTTGTGTTGTTCCGGACCCAGACCGGTCATGTCTACCATGCTTTTAACTCTTGCCGCTTTATTCTTTACGCCATAAATTCCCGCTACGAATTCTAAATACTCTTTCACGTACATGTCGCCGTAGAGTGGGTTATTTTCGGGCAGATAACCTACGGAGCGTTTTACTTCCTCAGCCTGCTCATTTACGTCAAATCCGCATACGGTAGCCTTTCCTTCCGTTTGGGGAATGTACCCGGTAAGAATTTTCATCATGGTGGATTTTCCCGCCCCGTTTGGGCCCAGAAAACCGACTACCTCGCCCGAGCGGATTTCAAACGAAACATCATTCAACGCTTTTTGATCGCCGTAGAGTTTAGTAATATGACTGACTGAAATGGACATCAGAAAAAATTTACTGCAAAAATGAGGCTTTAAAACGGAAACAATTCCAAAACCTTGTGCAATTTTGCCAAAAACACCCAAAGAAATGAATTCAATCCCGGATATTCCTCTCGCCGAGCGGATGCGTCCTCATAAAATTGACGATTATGTGGGGCAGAAGCATCTGTTGGGCACCGACGGACCAATACGGGGAATGATTCAATCGGGCGTATTGCCCTCCCTTATTTTTTGGGGGCCTCCGGGAACGGGGAAAACCACGCTTTCTCTCTTGCTTGCCGCCGAATTTGACCGACCTTTTTTTCAACTCAGTGCCGTACATGCCGGGGTGAAGGATGTGCGCGAGGTGTTGGACAGTGCCTCCAAACAGGGTATGTTTTCCCAGGCGGGCAAACCTGTTTTGTTCATCGATGAAATTCACCGTTTCAACAAGTCGCAGCAGGACAGTCTACTGGGTGCCGTGGAAAAGGGCGTGGTTACCCTGATCGGAGCCACCACCGAAAATCCATCTTTTGAAGTGATTCCCGCCCTTTTGTCTCGTTGCCGTGTATACGTGTTGGAAAGTCATACTCCTGAAGAATTGAAAGAAATAGCGCGGCAGGCTTTGGAAAGAGATGCCTATCTTTCTTGTTTTGATGCAAGCATTTCCGGCTGGGATACCCTGATCCGAATATCGGCAGGTGATGCACGCAAAATGCTCAACGCGCTTGAACTTTCCGTGGGTGTGTTCGCGAAGGAGGGAAAAGTAGCACTTACCGATGAAAAGATATCGAAAGCCGTAACGGAAAATCTGGCCCGCTATGATAAGTCAGGCGAGATGCATTACGACATTATTTCGGCCTTCATTAAATCGGTGAGGGGCAGTGACCCGCAGGCGGCATTGTACTGGCTTGCCCGCATGCTCCGGGGTGGGGAAGACGTGAAGTTTATCGCACGCCGGTTGATGATCCTTGCCTCGGAAGATATAGGCCTGGCCAATCCGCAGGCCCTGGTCATGGCGAATAGCGCGTTTCAGGCGGTGAATGTAATCGGCATGCCGGAGGCCCGCATCATTCTTTCAGAAATTACCGTGTATTTGGCAGTGAGCGCGAAAAGCAATTCGGCGTATTTAGCCATTGATAAGGCCGTGGAATTTGTTTCCGAAAGTGGAGATCTTCCCGTGCCGCTGCATTTGCGCAATGCTCCCACCAAGCTGATGAAGGAGTTGGGATATGGGGAAGACTATCAGTATCCGCACCAATTCCCCGGTCATTTTAAGGAACAGGAATACTTGCCTGCGGAGATTTCGGGAATGCTTTTTTATGAACCGGCATCCAACCGCATGGAAGAGGAATTTCGCAAACGCTTGGAATCTATTTGGAAAACCAAATACGTATGAACCGCATTTCTGTTTTTTTCTTTTCCCTTTTTCTTTTAGTTCCTTTTTTCGGAATCGGACAGAAAATCAAATACACGGAAATCGGCAAGGTGGCAAACGCTCCGGTTGATTTCTCGTTTGTTCATCTTACGGATCTGCATATGGGTGAAGGTTTTGAAGATTACGGTACCCGCGGATGGGATGATGAGCCCTCTTCAGGAGATGAGGGCTATTCCGCCCAAAGGCTGCGCCAATCGGTGAACTGGATAAACCGACATGCCGACTCGTTGAAAATACGGTTTGTCATGGTTACGGGTGATTTAACCGACAGTGGGGAAAAATCGGAATTTTTAAAATGCCGTGAGATTTTGGATGATTTGAATGTGCCTTACATTCCGCTCATCGGGAATCATGATGTATGGCCTTACACCCGATCGGATGAAGCACCGGAAGCTTTCGGAGATCGTTTTTTTAATGCCGTATTTGATGAGGTGATTCGTGGCAACTCATCGTTTTTTTCTTCCTGGGATAACGGAACCCGGCACAAAGTTGTTATTCATCCTCAAACCGGGCAGGCACATCAATTCCAAAATTTTGCATTTACGTTTAACAGATATCGCTTTATCATCACCGATTTCGGTACGCGCCGGCATGCGGGAAGGGTAGAACCCGGTGTTGGACCATCCGCGGAATTGCATGATTTTCCGGGAGGCTCTTTTCCCTGGTTGATGCAACAACTCAATCAAAACGCAACTGATACGAAATCTGTGTGCATATTTTCCCATTGGCCTCTCATGAAGGAGCCCATCCGTTTTCATTTTGCTTTTGATAGGAAAGAATACAAAGCCTTGGCGGATTCGATGTTCCCATATCGTGAAAAATTATCCACTTGGTTTTCCGGGCATATACATCGTTCTTTTTCGCAATATGTGACGCAACCGGGCCATGGAGAAACTGTGATCAGGTGTTTGGAAACTTCGGCAAATAAAAAGCATGAATATGGATACCTGCGCGTAGTCAGGGTATGGTAAAGGTGATTTGTAACCCAGGTTACTTTTTTCTTTCGGATTAATTATCAGTTTTGTTAACTGAAATATAAACCATCTCTTTTATGAAAAAAGCGATTTTATCCCTTTTGATTATCGTGGCCGCCGGTTCACAGATTTTATCCGCTCAGGTTGCGACCTTGAAGGAAATTGGAACCGTTGAATTTAAAAATCTGATGAAAAGTAAAGACGCCATTATTATGGATGTGCGCACCCCTGCAGAGGTTTCTGAGGGGTATATTAAAGGGGCCACGGTGTTTGCTGATGTGAATGGGACTGACTTTTTGAAGCAGATTTCCAAACTGGATAAAAATAAGACGTATTTGGTGTATTGCCGTTCGGGAATGCGAAGCAAGAATGCAGGAAGTGCCATGATTCGTGAGGGTTTTAAAAAAGTGTACAGTCTTCAGGATGGGATTCTGGGATATAATGGTGAAATCCTAAAAAAATGAATTGAATTAGTATCAGTGAAATAGGGCGTCCATAAAGTATGGTTTTGCCTATCAGCTATAATCTGATTTCACGAATTTATTGATTCCAGATGGCCCACGATGCCTCCGCCTGCACCTGAAGCATTTTTTTTCCATTGATCACCGTGGCTCCCCGAATTTCTCCTTCTTCCATAAAGCGTGTATAGGGCGGGTTATAAACCAAATCAAATAAGACATGCATGTCTGAAATGGCTTCATAAGGAATAGGCGGAAATGTGTCGGCTTTCGGATACATTCCCACGGGTGTGCAGTTGATGATTAATTTGTGCCTTTGAATCAGTTCTTGGGTAAGCTCCCCGTAGCCGATTTCATTTCGTTGTTTTTCCGGATTCCGGGAAACGGAAAGCACTTCCATGCCTGTTTTTTCTAAAAAGTATTTTACGGTTTTGGCACTTCCTCCGGTTCCCAAAACCAACGCCTGTGTCATATACCATTCCAGATGCGGCTTCAGGGTTTCGGCAATGCCTTTCAGATCGGTATTGTAACCTATTGTTTGTCCCCGTGAAATGAGAATGGTATTTACCGAACCTATTTCTCCTGCCACCGTATCCAGTTCATCTAAAAAGGGTATTACGGATTCCTTATGGGGAATAGTTACGTTAATTCCGCAAAGTTCCGGATTGTTCTTGATGAATTGGGGAAATACCGAAATATCGGGCATTTCAAAAAGGTCATACCGTGCATCTTCTATCTGTTCCTTTTTGAATTTTTCGGCAAAGTAGGCAGGTGAAAAGGAATGGGCGAGGGGATAGCCGATTAATCCGAATCGCCTCACGGTTCTCTATTTTTTGGTTTTTTCGGCCAAGGTTTCCAAACCAAAAACCAGCAAGAATCCAAACCCAGCCAGGGCCAGGGCTAATCCAATCTGCGGATTTTGGCCGGTTAATTCGGTATAGGTACCCGGCAGAATACTTTTTTCGATGAACGGTACGCTTTCTCCGTGGGAATTGATTCGGTATTCCAACACTTCTTTCCAAGGCCACACTTTATTCAGCGAGCCGAGCATGAACCCGGTCAGAACAGCCAATGTGGCATTGTGGTATCTTCTGAACATGAAAGAAACCACCCGGGCAAAACTCAAAATGCCGAGCAGACAGCCCAAGGCAAAGGTGATGATGATGGATATATTCACCTCTTTCAGTGCCTGCATGATGAAGTGATATTTACCCATCAGCAGTAGGATGAAACTGCCTGAAATGCCCGGCAGAATCATGGCACAGATGGCAATCACCCCGCTGAAGAAAATGAAGGGAAGTCCTTCAGGAGTGGTGGACGGAGTAGCTACCGTGATCAGATAGGCACCTGCCGTAGCCAATATGAATAGAATCAAACTCTGTACGTTGAAACGATTCATCGATTTGCCCACAAACCACACGGAGGCCACGATGAGTCCGAAGAAAAAGGACCAGACGGGGATGGGATAATGCTCGAGCAGGTGGGTAATCACCCCGGCAAGAGTTAAAACCGATAAGGCAATACCCGAAAGAAGCACTGCCATAAATGGGGCATTGGCCATATTCCAGGCTTCTTTTAATTTCCCTTTCAGAAAAGAAAGGGCTGCGTTGGGTATGGCTTTTATGCTGTCCAGCAATTCTTCGTAAATACCGGATATGAAGGCGATGGTGCCTCCCGAAACTCCGGGAACCACGTCGGCCGCCCCCATACTCATCCCCTTAAGAAAGAGGATTAGAATATCTTTTGGCGTTCTATTTTTTTTAAAGGACATTTAGGGTGGGATCTATTTCATTTTTCCAGGCTAAAATACCGCCTGTGAGGTTGTACAAATTTTGGAATCCTTTTTCGATACTGAGGTAACGGACTACATTGCCTGATCGTCCGCCTGATTTACAATGAATCACCACCATTTTTTCGGTGGGAATTTCATCAATCCGATTTAGGATATCCCCCATGGGAATATGCTTCCCTCCGATATTGCCTGTTTCAAATTCCAAAGGTTCTCTGACATCAATCAGAAGGAAATCTTCTCCTTTAGCCAGTTTCGATTGCAGTTCCTGTACAGAAATTTCGTTCATGTTGCTTATGCATCTTCGTTTTCGTCGTACTCCGCTTCTTCGCCGTCTTCATTAATTTGGATGTACTTTTCCTTAAGTTCGGCGGGAAGATGTTCAAAAAAAGTATCTCCGCGAAGCCCCAGCCTCAAGGTTTCCAATGAGGTGATTTCTTCTGGAGCAATATTGCCCAGATTCACATCAAATCCCAACAGTTTGATGAAGTACACCTGTTGGGCCTTATTCGGGGCTTCCCAAAGAATATCTTCCTTGGGGATTTTATTCAAGATTTTATTAATCAGGGCCACGTGAGGTTTACCACCGGGCCTGTATATCCCGACAGTTCCGCTTTCGCGGGCTTCGGCAATTACTTTCCAGGCACCTGCGTCCAACTCGGTTTCCATCATCTGCTTCCATCGGTTGGGAGCGATAAAAATTCCCGCTTCTTTGGATCCTACTTCTGAAAAAACCTTGAAATTTTTCGACAGCTCTTTGATCAATCGCAATTTTTCTTCCGGTTTCAGGCGTATGGAGCCGTCCGAAATTTCAGCGGTTTCTAATTTTAGCTTTTTCAGCAGCTTCACATAATCCTTAAACATATCCCGAACCAAAAACGCCTCGAAGAAGGTGCCTCCCAGATAGGGTTGAATTCCGTTGGTCTGGTAAAGTTTGATTTTTTCGGTCAGCTGAGGAGTTACAAATGCCGTTCCGAATCCGAGTTTTACGAAGTCTACGGCATGTCCGGCCGAGTCGATAAGGTCTTGGGCCTGCCTTAGGCTTAGCCCTTTGTCCATGACCATGGTAACACCGGAATTACGTGGTTTTTCGCCCCGGTCCGGTGTAAAAGGTAATTTGATATTCATGGCTCTTTATTGAATTTTTCCCGAAAAACAGGTCAAATGTAAGTCTATTTTTCAGGTGTCCAAAGCGGGATGCCTCCAGGTCAGGTCAATCAGAGGTTAATTACGGCCGGATGAAACACCAGATCGGGGAAAATATCCAGAAAAGAAGAAAGGCCTTCCGGATTTTTTTCATACGCCTCACGCAGAATTTCTCCTCCATAGTTTGCCTTTCCTCCGCTGAGGAGGTAACCGGCCCAGCGGTAATAAAATTCAGTATCATCCGGATGATGTTTCAGGCCGTCGTAAATGATTTCTATCGCTTCTTCTGTTTTTCCCGCAAGAAAAAGAGTTTCGGAATAGTTGATCCAAAAATCTTTCCATGGTACTTCAAATGACTTAAGAAATTCATATACTTCAAGAGCATCGTGATAAATGCCGAGTTCTTTTTTTATGTCTGCATAATATAGAATGGCCTCCAGATTGCTGTCGTCATGCTTGAATGCCGATTCCAGGTAGCTGAGCGCTTCATGGCTGCGGCCCATTTGATCCAGCACCACGCCTATGCCCATGTAGGCATCGGAGTAGGTGGGTTCTTTTTTAATGGCGAGTTTGTAATAATGAAGTGCACTTTCAAACTGCTTCATCTGTTCATGGCATTCGCCCAGCGAAAAATAAATCCCGGCCATGTTTTCACCCTTATGAAGCAGTTCTTTGTAAACTTCCAGCGCCTCTTCATAGCGCTCAAGATCCATCAGGGTTTCTCCCTTATGTATGTAAGCTTCGAAATAATCTTCGTTTGCCGTGATGCTGAAATCAAAAGCTTCTAAGGCCTTTTCGGTTTCTCTCAATTCCAGGCACAAAACACCGAAATACGACCAGGCCAGGTGGTTGTATGGATCTTTATTGATTATTTTTTCCAGAAACCGAAGAGAGTTCTCTTTTTCTTCTGCGTCTGAAATCTGACAGCAAAACAACAATTCCAGATAGGCCATGTCATTGTTGGGGTTTACCTGAATGGCCTTTTTCAGGTAACGGATGGCTTCTGGAAACCGGCTGTTATTTTGGTATTCGTTTGCTATATCAATGTATACGTAGTCGTGCTCTTCGGGCTCGAGCAGAGGCAGAGCATTTAGATAGGCTTCTACGGATTTCTCAAATTCTCCTTTGTCTGAAAATACTTCAGCTTTCAATAGGTAAATATCCGGATTTCCGGGTTGTACGGACTGAATATCATCCAGCAGGTTCAGCGCTTCCTCATATTTTTTTCTGCGGATGAGGACCTGTGTTTTTCTGAGTCGTAACTCGGCAGAAAAAGGATGCTGGGAAAGCGCCATATTGATGACTTTTTCCGCTTTGGATATTTTATTTTTAGACAAAAAATGGTCAAAAAATTCTTCGAACTGCTCCGCATCAAAAAAATGGACCTGATTGTTCTTCAGCAGTTTTTCAAATGCCTCCAAATCCCGAAAAAACTGTTCCTCGTTTCTTTCAAATTCTTCGCTCATGCAGATATAAACAGATTTTACTCTTTTTCAGTATACAAATTTACGATTTAATCGGGGTGTTTATCCGCCTGACAGTCGTGGTTATCAACAGCGGGAAACGACCGGATTTTTACGGATAATGTTCAATTAATCAAATAGTTGCATTTATATATCCTATTTGATTTAAAGTGCCTTAGTTTTTTAAGTTATTGTGTAAATTATTGATTTTATGATAGATATTCTGTTTTTTTTGATTTGTCGGTTGCGTAGTTTTTTTTAACAAAAAAGGTTAAGCAGATATTTCCGGCTACCTTTGCACCCGTTTTTTAAGTATGACACTCATTAAAAGTATTTCAGGAATTAGGGGCACCATAGGCGGCAAACCCGGTGATAATCTTACGCCGCCCGATGCCGTTAAATACGCGGCTGCTTACGCTTCCATGTTGTATCACTCTCTGGGTAGCTCGGTTGAGCGTGCTCCGAAAGTGGTTATCGGTCGCGACGGCCGTATTTCGGGTCCCATGATTGCAGAGTTGGTGGTACAGACCTTGATCGCCTCTGGTATAGAAGTGCTTGATTTGGGTCTTTCAACTACACCTTCCGTGGAAATGGCCGTGCCGGGTCTCGGTGCCGACGGTGGAATAATTCTTACCGCCAGCCATAATCCAAAACAATGGAATGCGTTGAAATTACTGAACAATAAGGGAGAATTCATCTCTGCGGAAGAAGGTCGGCAATTGCTCGAGTTTGCCGAATCCAGTCAGTTTCATTTTGTGGAGGTGAATCATCTGGGCAAGCGCACCGTGATTGAGGGAGGCTATATACGCGAACATATTGATCAGATTTTGGCTTTGCCCTACGTAGACCGGTCCGCAATTGAAAGCGCCAGGCTTACCGTGGCCGTAGATGCCGTTAATTCTTCGGGAGGAATTGCAGTTCCTATGCTTTTGGAGGCGTTGGGAGTTCAAAACATTATTCCTGTAAATTGTGAGCCTGATGGCCATTTTGCCCACAACCCCGAGCCGCTTCCGGAGCATTTGGCCGACCTGAGTCATGCCGTTATGAAATACAATGCCCACGTGGGTATTGCCGTAGATCCGGATGTGGATCGCCTCGCCATGATTTGCGAAAACGGGGATGCCTTCGGTGAGGAATATACGTTAGTTGCCGTGGCGGATTATCTGCTTGGAATAAAAAAGGGCAATACGGTATCTAATCTGTCAAGTACCCGTGCCCTGCGAGATATAACCGAGAAAGCCGGCGGTACTCATTTTGCTTCTGCGGTGGGTGAGGTAAATGTGGTGGAGATGATGAAAGAAAAACAGGCGGTCATCGGCGGTGAAGGAAATGGCGGGGTTATTCTGCCAGATCTGCACTACGGGCGTGATGCCTTAGCCGGAATTGCCCTTTTCCTGAGCCTGATGGCCAAAACAGGCAAAAGCCCTTCTATGTTGCGCGCTTCCTATCCGCGGTATATCATCTCCAAAAATAAAATTGAGCTTTCCGAAGGAATGGATGTGGATGCCGTACTGGAAGCCGTGCGCAACAAATATGCCCAGTATCCGGTAAACACGGTGGACGGCGTAAAAATTGAGTTCGGCTCCGAATGGGTGCACCTCCGCAAGTCCAACACAGAGCCCATTATCCGCATTTATGCGGAAAGCGGTTCGGAGGTTACGGCCGATACCCTGGCCAACAAAATTATTTCCGACATTCGTGAAATTATCAAGGAAAAATAAATCGGAATCGGTTTGAATCGTAAACGGATTTGAGGCATGAAAGTGTATTTGGATAATGCAGCAACAACACCTATGGATTCCGAAGTGGTTGAATCCATGTATGAGGTGATGAAAAACGTGTACGGAAATCCGTCCAGTGTTCATGCCCACGGACGCGAAGCGCGCAGTATTATTGACCGTGCCCGAAAACAAGTTGCCGAGCTGCTGAATGCGGCTCCCGCGGAAATATTGTTTACCTCGGGCGGTACCGAAGCCAATAACATGGTTCTCCGAAAATCGGTTCAGGATTTACACGTGGACCGTATCATTACTTCCCCCATAGAGCATCATGCCGTTTTACATACGGCGGAAGAATTGGCTGCCGAGGGAAAGGTAAAATTGGATTTGGTGAAACTCGATTCACTGGGCCGGGTTGACTTTGATGATCTCCGCGCCCTGCTTCAAACGAATGATAAAACGTTGGTTTCGCTTATGCATGCCAACAACGAGGTGGGAACTAAATTGGATTTGCCTAAAGCGGCCCTCATCTGTAAAGAAGCCGGCGCTTTTTTTCATTCCGATGCCGTGCAGACGATGGGTCATTATCCATTTGATTTAGCGGGTACACCCATTCATTTTACCAATTGTGCGGCCCATAAATTTCATGGTCCGAAAGGGGTAGGCTTTTGTTATATCCGCTCGGATGTAAGGCTGCACCCCTTCATAACCGGAGGTGCTCAGGAGCGCAACATGCGCGCCGGAACCGAAAATATTTACGGAATTGTTGGATTGGCCAAGGCGTTGGAGGTGGCTCACCGAAATATGGAGAACGATTCCGCCTACATACGCAGCCTCAAAAACTATTTGATGAACGGCCTTCGTGAACAGATACCCGGTGTGGAGTTTACTGGGGATACGTCAGACGATAGCTTGTACACCGTCCTGAACGTGCTGTTTCCGGCCACGCCCGATTCGGATATGCTCTTGTTTAAGCTGGATATTGAGGGAGTTTCCGCATCTGGAGGCAGCGCCTGCTCGTCCGGATCTAACGTTGGTTCCCATGTCATTCGGGCACTCCGCGGAGCAACCGATCGTCCTTCCATCCGTTTTTCGTTCAGTAAGTTCAACACCCGCGAAGAGCTTGATTTTACCCTTTCCGTATTGAGAAATATGTTCGCGGAGCAGGAAGTGCACTTATGAGAAAACAACTTCTTTTCGCGCTCATTCTTTTCGCTTCTGTGTTTGGGTCAGATGCATATTCGCAAACGGCTCAAATATACAGACATCCGTACCTGAGGCTTCAGTTACGCCGCCTTCCCGCCACTTGGGAGGTGAAATCATACAAAGAGGAAATTATCCTGTTTGCCCCGTACGAAGAAGGCAAACCCTTTGAAGGAGAAAATATCAGCATCAACGGCTTTGAAATTGCGGACGGTGAAACCTGCAATACGGTTTACAAACGCTACGTGTCTGACGGCTTGCGCGAACTTTCCCGGTTTTATTCCATTTCCGAAACCGATACCCTGATAGGAGGTAAAACTTTTCAAATGAATGTGTTTACCTTTCAGGAAGAAGATAAAGTGTGGAAAGATGTGATGTGCAGCATCTGTGTGAATAACCGGTTCTATATTTTTTTACTCACGGCCACTCCGCAGTCATTTGATAAACTGCTCGATATATATTGGGATTTGCTTTTTTTCTCTAAGCCCGACTGATTCTTTTTTCGATCTTCCTTTCGTGTTTTTTTCGTTGGTCAGCCCTACGATCATTCATTCGTGATCATGGTTATGTATCCTCCTGATTTCTTACCATCCGGAACGCATTTATGAGGTTGTATAAACCGCCTCAACAACCGGAATACAAGCCCAATCTTTGGGTTATCTTCCCGGTGAATTTTGGATATCTTTGGGCTCATGAGAATGATTCTGTTAGTATCCGTTTTTTACTTGCCCTTAGGAATTTGGGCTAATGATTTTCCCGTGTACCGTATTTTTGATTCACGGGGCAGGGCGGTTCATTTAAATAAAATGATAAATCACCTGGCCCAACAGCAGGTTATTCTTTTCGGTGAATACCATGATGATCCCATCGTGCATTGGCTGCAATTTATGGTAACGCAGCGTTTGTACGAGAAAACGGGTGCCAACCTTTCGTTGGGTGCCGAAATGTTTGAATTTGACATGCAGGAACCGCTGAATCGTTATCTGAGCGGCGAAACGGATGAAAAGACGTTCAAGGCGGAGGTGACCTCCCTTTGGCCTAATTATGCCACCGATTACAAACCCTTGGTGGAGTTTGCCAAGGATAAAAAACTTCCGTTCATCGCTACCAATATTCCCCGCTATTTGGCTAGAGTGGTATATAAGGGCAGTTTTTCGGCCTTGGATACAGTTTCTGAAAAAATACGGCAGCTTATGCCGCCATTACCCATTCCCTACGATGCGGAACTGCCCGGGTACAAGAACATGCTCAGTATGGGGCACGGCGGTGAAAATCTTCCGAAAGCCCAGGCCATTAAAGATGCCGTGATGGCTCACCATATCGCCCGCTCAGTGGGAGCCGGCATTTTATTGCATTTTAACGGAACCTATCATTCAGACAATAGAGAAGGAATCGGATGGTATTTGAAACAATACCGACCCTCGTTGAAGGTAGCCACCATTGCCACCGTGCGATCTATGGATGTTTCTGAATTAGCGCCGGCTGAAAAAGGTAAGGCCGATTTTATCATTTGTGTACACGAACAAATAACACGCACCCACTGATGATACTGAGTGAATTTTATTCAAAAGGTATTGGTTACCCGGAGTACATGAGTCGATTTGAAAAAGCCGTGGATGAGGGGAAAACTTCCGGGCCGATTCAAACGGAGGAATACGTTTTTTATACCAAGCTGAACTGGAGACGTTCCTACCGGCTGCAGGAACATACCCATTGGTTGGAACCTTCGTATACGGTGGATATTTCGCGATACAGACATTTGGCCGTAATTTGCCTTGCCGAATTTTGGTGCGGCGATGCGGCACAAAATATTCCCGTGATTGAGCATGTGGCTTCTGACGTTTTCGGATTGTCCGTCCGTTATCTTTTCCGCGATGAACATCCGGAATTGATGGATGCCTATCTGACCAACGGCGGACGAAGCATTCCGAAATATATTCTTTTTGATCTTCGAACCGGTCGGGAAATCGCTACCTGGGGACCCAGACCTCAAAAAATTCAGACGGTGGTCAATTCACTGAAGGAAACGGGAATATCGAAGGAAGACATGATGGAAGAAGTTCAGAAAGCATATAACGCCGATAAATCAATTTCCGTGCAGCAGGAATGGTTTGATCTCCTACATAAAATCAATGATTAATTACATGAAACGAATTTTCTTTTTTGCGGCAATGAGCATCATTTATAACAAGGCCACCGCTCAACCGAGCTATCCGGAAACACGCAGGGACGAGGTCTATGACGAGTATTTCGGCGTGAAGGTGCACGATCCCTACCGTTGGCTCGAAGATGAAAACAGCCCGGAAACCAAGGCTTGGGTGCAGGCACAAAACGAAGTTACTTTCGGATATTTAAACCAACTTACATACCGCGATAAGATTCGTCACAGGCTTTCCGAATTGTGGAATTATGAAAAACGCTCTCTGCCTTCGCGCAAAGGAGAGTACTATTTCCAGTACCGGAATTCGGGAACGCAGAATCAAAGCGTGTTATATATTCAGAAGGGATTGCAGGGAGAAGCCACCGTTTTTTTGGATCCCAATTCGTTTTCGGAGGACGGGACTTCATCGCTCACGGTTTTCTCCGTGTCCCACGATAATAGGTATGCCGTATATGGTGTATCCAAAGCAGGATCCGATTGGAATGATTTTTTTGTGGTGGAAATTCCTACGGGAAATCGCCTGAAGGATGAACTTACGGATATTAAATTTTCAGGGGCGGCCTGGTATGGTAACGGTTTTTTTTATAGCCGATTTGAAAAACCGGCAGAGGGAAAAGTCTTATCCGATCGTAACAAAGCAGGCAGATTATTTTACCATGCGTTGGGTACTCCCCAGTCCGCAGATAAATTAATCTATGAAGACCCGGCTCATCCTGACCGTATGTTCGGCGCTTCCGTTACCGAAGATCAACAATACCTCATTGTGTCAATTTCGGAAAGTACGAGCGGAGAGAAAATCCTGTTTCGTAAACTGGGTGTGGATAATGCGCCATGGGTGACGCTGAACGATACTTTTGAACATGATTTTTCCTTGTTGGATCATGTGAACGGCCGTTTTATCATACTCACCAACCACGAGGCTCCCAATTACCGGTTGATTTCCGTAGATCCGCTTAATCCGCGCAAAGAAAATTGGAAGACCCTCATTCCCGAGTCGGATCGCGTATTGCAGAGCGCAAGCCTGATGAAGGAACGCCTCATTGCCAACTATTTGCAGGATGTTCAATCCGTGTTGGAGGTGTATGATTATTCGGGAAAATTGACGGGTCGATTGGCGCTTCCCGGGCCGGGCATCGTAAGCGGTATCTCATCCAAAAAAACAGATGCGGATGCCTTTATTTCTTTCGGCTCTTTCACAGAGCCCGGATTGATTTTGCGTTATAACGCGGTGAGCGGAAAAATGGATACGTTTTGGAAAGCCAAAACCTCGTTTGCTACGGAAATGTATGTAACAGAACAGGTATTTTATAACAGCAAAGACGGTACGCGGATTCCCATGTTTATCGTACGCAAACGCGGTACGGAACTCACACCCTCCACGCCTTGTTTTCTCTATGGATACGGCGGGTTTAACATTTCGGTTACGCCTTCGTTCTCTCCCAGCATGGGCTTGTTTTTGGAACAGGGTGGGGTGTATGCCGTGGCCAACATACGCGGTGGCGGGGAATACGGGACTAGTTGGCATAAGGCAGGCACCAAATTGAAAAAACAAAATGTATTTGATGATTTTATCGGAGCGGCCGAATTCCTTATAAACAGCGGGTATACATCAGCCGAAAAATTGGCCATTTCCGGGCGTTCAAACGGTGGGTTGCTCGTTGGGGCCTGCATGACCCAACGTCCTGATTTGTTTAAAGTGGCCCTGCCCGGCGTGGGCGTGTTGGATATGCTGCGCTACCATAAGTTTACCATCGGGTATGCCTGGGCTACCGATTACGGCACGTCCGAAAAGGAGGATGAGTTTAAAAATTTGCTGAAATATTCACCCGTGCATAATGTGAATAACACGCGCTATCCCGCCACGTTGGTTTATACGGCCGATCATGATGACCGCGTGGTTCCCGCGCATTCCTATAAATTTATCTCCGCGTTGCAGACCAATCAAATCGGTGAAAATCCGGTATTGATCCGCATTGATGTGAATGCGGGACACGGGGCGGGAAAACCGCTTTCCAAAACGCTGGACGAATGGGCGGATATCTGGGCCTTTACGATGGAAAACCTGGGCATGAACTTTGAAAAGGGTGGAGCAGGGAAGTAGGCAAGTGAAAGTGATTAGTAAGTTATTCTCTTAGCGCACAATCACATTCTTTTTCTTTATTTAAAACTTCGGCCTATTATCAGGGATTTTTTTAGCAGACTAAAATGCCAGAAAAACAAAATAAACTTTGGCCATTTTTTTTGGTTTCCTACCCAATGTTAAAATTAGTCCTTAATGCAACGAACAGAAAAACCATGCTTCGAACTGCAGCTACCCCGCATCACGTTGATGCTGATACTGCGAAAGTAGGCATCATTTCCACCTACTCCCTGAGAACTCCACCAATAGCCGACACTACCAATGTCAAAGAATGTACCAAGGTTGAGCCGGTTACCGCCGGGAAGAGCTGAAAAACCAATTTCGTTGGTTGCGTTTGTATTCCCAATTTGCCAAAATTGACTACCGGTGCTTCTCATTTTAATGCTTGCGATGCTGCTCTGAATTCCTATGGCACTAGGATTGAAGGCGGGGTCAAGATAACCTATCAAGGAATTCCACTCAGCATCTGAGGGCACATGCCAGCCTGTTGGACACACATTACGTGAATCCGACACTGCATACCAATTATACAATTTACCGTAAGGGTTTTCGTAGCTATTGTTATTGTCGTAATGTGACCATGCATCCCATGCAACGCCAGTTGGATTTTGCCATTCAGAATTTATTGTTACGTTTGGTATAGGGTCTCCATTTGCGTAAATGGTAGTCCTGAGATTTTCGGCCATCCATTCCTGACCATTTCCTAATACCACGCTTGAGTAAGTATAACCATTAAAGGTAACACCAGCTCCGGGGTTGCTTACGATACCGCCTCCACCGCCTGCGGTGGTAAAGCTTAGCTGATTGCCATAAGCCGTTCCTGCACTGTTGGTGGCATAGGCTCTTACATAATACGTGGTATTGGCCGTTAATCCTGTGAGGGTACTCGTATAACTTCCCGTTCCGCTACCGTCATCTGTGGAGTTGTTAGCCGTGGTGGGATTTGGGCTCGTACCCCATACCACCCCCCGTTGGGTTACGGGTGTTCCCCCGTTGTTGGTAATGTTGCCTCCCGAAACGGCTGCATTATTCGTAATGTTTCCGACGGGCAATGTGGTCAGCGTAGCCAGATTGCCTGGATTATTTATGGTGTAGGTAATGCTGTCTATAGTATTCAGCGGAATCTGTAAAACCGTACCATTACTCTGGTGAATATTCATGATGGTTTGGGCATCCAGTGATACTGAACTTATAATCAGCATGGCTAACAGGGTAATTCTTGTTTTCATTTTCTCTTTTATTGTTTAATTATTTGCTTCGTTATCGAACTTTGTTGACTTGAGATTCGGCAGACATACGTGCCTTTGATTAAGTCGTTAAGGTCTATGCTCTCAGTATGCTCTCCTGAGTTTTTTTTACCCAGCCTCTTTTCCAACATCAGCTTACCCTGCATGTCATATAATGCGATGGAGATTTGATCTGCTTTAGGCAGGTTATAGCGAATATTCAGAGTGTTGCTCGTAGGATTTGGAAAAACCACGACATCCCAGGCATTGGCATGATTCAGCCATTCCTGCACATTCACGGAAGTTTCATCGTATTGGTAAAATCCGATGGTACTCACATTCCATGCATAGATGCTTCCATCCCACAAATGAAGTTTCATCACATCTGCATCAAAGTTGATTTTGCGCACATCCTCCAGATTGTAGGAAGTACTAGTACCATCCTTGTAGTTAAAGTGAATGCTCTGCGCAAAGCTCGTTGTTCCTATGAGCAAAAAAGCGCTGAGCATAGCCCATGAGTTTAGTTTATTTTTTGTCATAGGTAATTTAATTTGTTGATTATTTAATCTTAAAAATAGGTAACTTTTATTGAACAAATTTATTTTTTGTTTTCGATTTGGCAAAAATGAAGGTTGTTTTAATACCTTCCGAAATATTTCCTGATGAACCACTCTCCCGCAAGCAGCAGCAGAAAAACAAAGAAGAGCCATTTCAGGTCGGAGAGGCCGGTGAGTTTTCCCGTGCTGAACGTTATCGGTTTTACGTCATCGCGCGCTTTCAACCGCTCGGGAATTTCATCCATGGTTGCCACGGTAAACAATTCCCCGTCCGTTTCATCGGCCAGGCGGCTCATTACCCCGAAATCGGCGCGGGTATTCATCAATTCGGCCTGCATTTCGCTTACCGTAAAAGCTCCCGACTTTTCCAATTTCTTTCCGTTAAATACGGTTGCTGCTTTGAAACGGTAATCGCCGGGAGGTAATTTTCCGCAATCGGCCCGGTAGGCATTTTCAGTGCGGCTGAACGTAAACGGAAACGTTTTTCCATCGGCATTCGTGATGGCTAGATTTACTTCGGGCGTATTTACGGATTCCAGGTTGTCGTTATATAACTCGGCATCCAAGATTACCGGCTCTGTTTCGGGATACCTGTTTTTTGCATTCACCCGAAATTTACTCTTGTCCTCTGTGAGGGACAGGTACTGCGTAATTTTGGAAATCAATTCATTGAATTGTTCCCGGTTTCCGTTTTTCTCAAAAT
>CAYYRB010000013.1:0-18952 GCA_964473995.1 uncultured Candidatus Competibacteraceae bacterium
GGTGCCCACTACGGCTATGTGCATAAGTGATTAAGATTAAAGTTTAGCCCGAAAGCATACAAAAGTAATTGTTTCAGCATGACTTAGGAGATTCCAGACGGATTTTGAAAAATCAGAAGGCTGTAACAGCTAGATCAAAAGTTCTGATTGTACCTGATTTTTTAGCCGGTCGATTTAGGCAGAGCCCCAATTATCCATTTCTTCCTCACCCCACAATTCAGGGAAGAAAACACGGCGTTGGAAACGGGGGGGCAGGTATTTTTGCCAATTGGTTCCGCCCGTGGCGGCGATATCTTCCGGCTTTTTTTCCAGGTAGCGCGCGGCACTTTTCATGTGTACCATGGGCCAATTTACGTTCACGTCCAAATCGAGCTGCCGCAGGGCTTTGCGTAACTCTTCATTATTGGCGGACTCTGCAGGGAGTGAACGGAAAATACGCCACAGGTTTTTTTCTTTTACTTTCTCGGCCAATTCGATGAGTTCATCCGTGTATTTTGCTTCGAACATTTTCAGTGTGAGTGTTTTTTTTCCCGTAGCCAACTCGGTGGCTCCCCGCTTCCAGTATATATGGGCAAACAGCTCGGCAATCGGAGCATTTTTTGCCGTCAGTTCGTCCCTCACGTTTCGCTCCGTCAGGTTGATTAGGTCGGTGCAGTAAATTTCGATCATGCGGTACTGCGCACTCTGAAATCCGCTAGCCGGCAAAAGCGCCATACGGAACTTGAGAAATTGTTCGGGCTCCATGCCGTTGATCATGATTTCGAAACTTTTCGTCAGTGCTTCGAAATAACGGTTGATGCGGGTAATCCTTGCCGTAAGGAATTCCACGCTGTGATCGGTGCCGAAACAGATTTGGCGCAGCTCGTGCAGGGAAAGTTTGAAATACAATTCGGTAATCTGATGGTACATGATGAAAATCTCCTCATCCGGAAAGGAGGTTTTCGGCTTTTGCAGGGAAAGCAGCGTGTCTGTCTGTATGTAGTCCCAGTAGGTGGTTACGTCGGCAAATAAAAGCCCGTCGAGGTAGGCATTCATGTCCTGCCCCATGGCTTCATACTTGGCATGCAATAACTGCAGTTTGTGCTTGATTTCGTCTGTTATTTCCATGTCAATAGTATCAAGTATTTAGTATCAGGTATCAAGAAAAAAAAGTCTCAATAGGTGTTAGATATATTTACAAAACTTCAAAAGAGCGGGATTAAAGGGATATAAAACATGATATAGGTCGTTTAATTGCAGGTCTCCTTTACTAGTTTCCGTTAATTGTTAATGGGGGCAAATTGCTACTGTTCTTGACTTTTGTATTTGGGTTCTTTTGTCCTTGCTCTCTCGTCTTTTATCGTATTCTAAATCACCATATTCACAATTTTTTTCGGCACCACGATGATTTTTTTCGGCTGTTTTCCTTCCAGCCATTTGCCTGTTCGTTCGTCGGCTATTACGGCTTCTTCCACACCCTTGGCATCCAGCGTTACGGGAAGCTCGATTTGGAAACGCATTTTTCCGTTAAATGAAACCGGGTAATTGAAGTTGTCCTCCTGCAGGAAATCTTCATTCCAAACGGGCCAGGATTCCGTGGAGATTGAATTTGCATGTCCTGCTTTTTGCCATAATTCTTCGGTTATGTGCGGAGCAAATGGCGAAAGCAGAACCAACAGCGGTTCTAAAACAGCACGCTTGTTGCAACCGGAATCCGTGAGTTCGTTGCAGCAGATCATGTAGTGACTTACGCAGGTATTGAATCCGAAATGCGTGATATCCGTACTTACTTTTTTGATGGCCGTATGCAGCACTTTCAGTTCTTTTTTTGTGGCGGCTTCTTCGCTCAGGCTGAATGTTCCATTCGGATGGAATAATTTCCAAAACTTTTTCAGAAAGCGATTAACTCCTTCAATGCCGTTGGTGTTCCAAGGTTTACTCTGTTCTACCGGACCCAGAAACATTTCGTACATGCGTAGGGTATCGGCACCGTACTTGGCGATAATGTCGTCAGGGTTCACCACGTTCCATTTCGATTTCGACATTTTTTCCACTTCCCAGCCGCAGATGAATTTTCCATTTTCGGTTACCCACTCAGCATGCTCGGCGTCGCTCAGATTAATCAGTTTTCCGGCTTTTACCGCTTCCAGATCCAATTCGTCATTTTGAACGAAATTAACATCCACATGAAGGGGAGTCGTGGCATATTGCTCTTTCAGCCCGTAAGAAACGTACTTGTTTTCTCCTTTCACCCGGTGCACAAAATTACTCCGGCCTTGAATCATTCCCTGATTCACCAGTTTTTTGAAGGGTTCCACGGTAGGCACGTAGCCAAGGTCGTACATGAATTTGTGCCAAAACCGGCTGTACAGCAAATGCCCTACGGCGTGTTCCGTTCCGCCTATGTATAAATCTACGTCTTGCCAATAATTCAGTGCGTCTTTTGAGGCGAATGCTTTGTCGTTTTTCGGATCCATGTACCGCAAAAAATACCAGCTTGAGCCGGCAAAACCGGGCATGGTATCGGTCTCCCGCTTTGTGCCGTCGGGCAGATTTACCCATTCGTTGAGTTTGGCCAAAGGCGATTCAGGACGACCCGTAGGCTTAAAGTCATCCATTGGCGGAAGTTCAAGGGGGAGGTCATTTTCAGGAACCGTTTCCACCCACCCGTCGGGCCGGTGAATGACAGGGAAGGGCTCGCCCCAGTAGCGTTGCCGGCTGAAGTTGGCATCGCGCAGGCGATACGTTATTTCATGTGTTCCGATTTCTCTTTTCTCTAATTCTTCGATGGCTCGTTTAATGGCTTGCTGAACCGTCAATCCGTTGAGGAAATCGGAGTTGATACAAATTCCTTCCTTGGCGGAGAATGCATCGTTTAAAACCTCGGGCAGATCTCCTTCGGCGGGTTTTACCACGGGCGGTATGGGCAGATTGAAATGTGAGGCAAAGCGGAAGTCGCGCTCGTCGTGGGCAGGTACTCCCATGACAGCTCCCGTACCGTAGCCGGCCAATACATAATCGGCAATCCAGACGGGAATGGGTTCACCGGTGAATGGATGGGCGGCAAAACTTCCCGTAAATACGCCGGAAACTGTTTTTACATCCATCTGCCGTTCGCGTTCGCTGCGGTTTTTTGCCTGTTGCACATAGGTTTCCACCGCATTTTTTTGTTCGGCGGTGGTTAATGATGGCACGATTTCGGATTCAGGAGCCACCACCACGAAACTCACTCCGAAAATGGTATCGGGGCGGGTGGTAAACACCTCGATGACCACCCCGTTTTTGAGTGTAAACTGTACCCTTGCCCCTTCGCTTTTACCGATCCAGTGACGTTGCATTTCTTTCATGGAATCGCTCCAGTCCAGCGCGTCTAAATCACTCAGAAGCCGCTCGGCATAAGGGGTAATCCGCAGAAACCATTGGGCAAGTTGTCTTCTCTCCACGGGATGTCCGCCGCGTTCCGAAACACCGTCTTTTACCTCGTCATTCGCCAAAACGGTTCCCAAGGCCTCGCACCAGTTTACCCAGGCAAAATCGCGGTAAGCCAGCCGGTAGCACATCAGCACGTCTGATTTTTCCTTGGCGGTAAATGCGTTCCATTCGCCGGCTGTAAAGTGTTGTAATTTCTGTTCTACGTTTCCGGTCACCGTCATACGGTCAAAGCCAGCGTTTCCATTTTTTTCGAATAGGGAAATCAATTCCTGAATTGGCCGCGCCGTTTGTTTTTCGGTATCGTACCAATGGTTGAAAAGCCGTGTGAAAATCCATTGAGTCCATCGGTAGTAGGCCGGTTCGGAGGTATTGACCTGCCGGTTCCAATCGTAAGCGAAACCGATGTTTTTCAGCTGCCCGATATAGCGGTTGATATTCTCCGCGGTGGTATCTGCGGGATGTCGGCCGGTTTGGATGGCATATTGTTCGGCCGGTAATCCGAAGGCATCAAATCCCATGGGATGCAGCACATTGAACCCTTGGTGTTTTTTTACTCTGGCCATGATGTCGCTGGCGATGTATCCCAGCGGATGACCCACATGCAATCCGGCTCCCGAGGGATAGGGAAACATGTCCAGCACGTAATATTTGGGTTTATCGGTTTTTTCCGAAGCGGCGAATGTTTGGTTTTCTTCCCAAAACTGACGCCACCGGGCTTCTATTTCGTTTACGTTGTATTCCATGGTGTGAAAATCAGGCAAAAGTAATGTTTTCGCCAGTTTCCCATTGGATTTGTCAACTTTCCTCGCGGAAGTACAATTTGTAGAAGCTCATCTTTTTACGTTCGTCGTATCCCTTTTCTGACAGTTCCGGATTGCCATGAATGTAAATGTGGAAATTACCGTCCAGCTTGATTACGCTGCGGAATTTTTTCTTGACTTCTTTTTTTACTTCGGGAGCGATTTGAAAATTGTCTTCCAGTTCGGGCAGATGAAATTCTTCCTGAAAACCTTCTTTGTATTCTTTAAATGTTTCGATGATTTCGGGTTCCTGCAGCACTTCTTTGGCAAAATCTTCCATTACGAAGGTTTCTTTTTCTTCGAAGTATTTGGAAGCTTTGGCTCTGAAATCAACCTGTTCACGCTTTTCTACATTGTTTTCGGTGTTGAGGCAGTCGGTGCTGAAACTTTCTACCATTTTCAGAAAGTTTTTGGTCATGTAGAAATCGTCGGGCCGGGCTGCCAGTCTCAGGAATTCATCTTTCCAGAATACGGCATCGGCCGAGGGGCTGAGCTTGTCGGCGGTAACGACTTTATATCCTTGTGCAGCCTCGGTGTTGAAGATGATGCATCCTTTATCCAGCTTGTTGATGTTGATGCCGTCTTCAAAATCTACTTCAAAGTTTTCACCTTGTTGCATCACGCGCAGGTATTTGTCTTTGTTTTCGCTTTTGAAGATGCCGAGGCCGTCGCACAATTCGTCCTCCACGAGGCAATCTTTGAAATAAACTACGTACAGTTCACCGCTTTTGATTCGCGGGTGCGCACTTTGTTCATACAGGTGGTTGGCGATGTTGACGGATTCGTTGTGAAAAGAACCGTTGGCGGTGAAAATATTCCGTGCATAGGAATAAATTTCGTTCAGGTTGAGATCGGCTGCGTGTGTGAAGTTATAAATCACTTTTCCATCAAAGGGTTTGGTGAAATACATCATCAGCAGTTCACGGATAAAATCTTCCTGAATGACCATTTCGGTTTTGGACAATTTTACACCTTCTTCGCGGCTTTTATTGCCCACTTTGTGAACTACGATCCGCTCAATGCGCGTGGTTTCGAAATTTAGGTTGGAATCCATAAAGAATATCAGGTAGAAAGTATCAGGATGTGGATGTTTGGTATTTAGTATTTAGTATTGAGACTATTTTATCGGTTATCCGTATAATTGATAATTGAGGTCATTTGCGATTCTCGAATCTTGGTTCTTGCCCTCCGATCCCGACATTTATCGTCGGGAAGGGCTGCTAAGGTGTCTTGGCACTTCCCCGATATATCGGGGCCTTGGTTCTTGTGTATTCCGTATTTCATCCTTGTTCTTTGCTCCTTGTTCTTCACGCAAGCACTTTTCTAGCCACCAACTCTTTCATGATTTCGTTGGTGCCTGCATAAATGCGCTGCACACGAGCATCCGCGAAAGCTCTGGCTGCCCTGTATTCCCATATATAGCCATATCCGCCGTGTTGTTGCACGCATTCATCAGCCACGCGGCATTGCATATCGGTCATGCGTTGCTTCGCCATACTGGCCATGGCGGCGTCCAATTTGCCTTCGCAATGCAGTTCGATGCACCGCTCGATAAAGATGCGTCCTTCCTGCACGTCGCCGAATAGTTCGGCCAGTTTGAAGCGGGTGTTTTGCAGGTCGCTGATGGATTTGCCGAACGCTTTTCGGGTTTTGGTGTATTCCACCGTTTCCAGAAAAACACCTTCCGCGGCGGCTAAAGCGCCTATTGCAACAACCAGACGTTCCTGTGCCAGTTCGGTCATCAGGTATTTGAATCCTTCGCCTTCTTTGCCAAGCAGGTTGCCCTTAGGTACTTTCACGTTGTCGAAAAAGAGTTCGCAGGTGTCTTGGGAGTGCAGACCCATTTTATGGAATGGACGTCCTTTGGAAAACCCCTCCATACCCTCTTCGAGGATAAGCAGGCTGATGCCTTTGGCGCCCAGTGAGGGGTCGGTTTTTACGGCAACCACCACCACATCGCTCAAATAGCCGTTGGTGATGAAGGTTTTGGAGCCGTTCACGAGGTAGTGATCGCCTTTATCTTCGGCAGTAGTTTTGATCCCCTGCAGATCGCTTCCCGCCCCGGGTTCGGTCATGGCTACGGCCAGAATTTTCTTTCCCGAAACACAATCGGGCAGAAGGCGTTTTTTGAGTTCTTCGGTACCGTAATGTTCCAGGTATGGGCATACGATATCGGTGTGCAATGAAAATCCGATGGAAGGACCTGCGCAGCCCGTTTTACCCACTTCTTCGGAAAATATGGCACTGTAGCGGAAATCTTTCAGTCCGAGGCCGCCGTATTGTTCATCTACCTGCATGCAGAGGAAGCCGTTTTCTCCCAACTTTTGCCAGATGTCACGGGTGACCATCTGCTGTTTTTCCCACTCAGGATCAAAAGGCACGATTTCTTTTGCGGTAAATTCGGCCACGGAGCGGCGGAATAATTCGTGTTCTTCATTGTAAATGCGGTACGGTGCGAACATAATTTAGATAGTATTATTTTATTTCTTTTTTAACTTGTGTGGGCGAAGCCTGCGCCGTAGGAAACACGGTAAGGTCGGCAATGTTTACGTGGTAGGGTCGGGTTAACACAAAACGGATGATGTCGGCAATATCTTCTGCCCTCAGCGGTTGGTAGCCCTCATATACTTTTTTGGCGCGCTCTTCGTCGCCTTTGAAACGCACCAGCGAAAATTCCGTTTCCACGAGTCCCGGATGTATAGCTCCCACGCGTATGCCATATTGATTCAGATCCATGCGCATTCCTTTGTTCAGCGCATCCACGGCATGTTTGGTGGCGCAGTATACATTTCCGTTGGGATACACTTCCTTGCCCGCAATGGAACCTAAATGTATGATATGTCCCGATTGCCTTTCCGCCATACCGGGAATTACCGCACGCGAAACGTAAAGTAATCCTTTCAGGTTGATGTCTATCATGGCCTCCCAATCGTCCACATCGGCACTTTCCATGGGAGAAAGCCCGTGGGCGTTTCCGGCATTGTTGATGAGTATGTCGATTCGGGAAAATTTTTCCGGAAGGGAATTCATGGCCTGTAAAACAGCCCGTCTGTCGCGCACATCGAAACATAGTGTATGCACGGGTACTTTGGATGACAGCTCACTTGAAATCGTATCAAGACGGTCTTGCCGTCTTCCGCAGAGAATGAGTGAAAATCCTTCGTCTGCCAAGGCATAGGCCGTGGCTTTTCCGATGCCCGAAGTGGCTCCTGTTATCAGGGTTATTTTTCGTGAGGAATTCATTTCTCGGTTTTTTTACAGTAAAATACCTCGTTCACAAAAAAGTGATCTTCATCCGCCTCATCCCTGTAGGTAACAGCGTACCCATTTTTACGAATCCGGTTAAAAGTCAATTCACCCGTTTTGGGTCGGCGGCAACCTCCTTCCACGCAAAAACAAAGACGGCAACGTATGGTATTTACCTTTCGCAAATCTGCACCGCTCAGGTTTAATTTTTTGGTTTTGGGAAGTATTTCAAAATACAGTTTGTGGGTACTCTCGGCATCGGCTATCTGCGGATTGCGTGCACTTTGCCATTCGTAGTAAAATACCAGTTTGTCGCCCGGTACAATTTCCACATCCACCACGGCGGTATCGGCCGGAGTGATTTTGAGCGACGCATTTTTCTGAAAGAAGAAGGTTCGCTTTGGCGGTGAAACCTGCGCAGAAAGGGCAACTGACAAGCCCAAAAGGCAAATGGTCAATAGATTTCTCACAGGTATTTTTCGCCTTTTGACAGTTTTATTTCGTTTACGAAATGTTTGATGTGCTGTTCCTCGTCTTTTTTACAGATGAGCAGCATATCGTCGTATTCGGTGATGATCAGATTTCTAAGCCTTCCGAGTACCACCAGCTTTTCATTGGGGCAGTTTATCAGGCAGTTTTTGGTGTCGAAGGTCATCACGTTTTTTCCCACAATGGCATTATTGCCCTCTGCTTTGGGCATTTGCTCGAACAGCGAAAGCCAGGTGCCCAGGTCGCTCCAGCCCAGTTCTGCGCCCATCACCCACACATTTTTGGCTTTTTCCATGATGCCGTAATCAATGCTGATGGCCTTACATTGTGTATATACTTTTCCGATAAATTCTTTTTCAGCGGGAGTAAAATACGCATCCTGATTTTCTCTGAACAGACCGATGATTTCCGGCTGATACTCATCAAAAGCACGCAGAATAGCTTCCACAGACCATACAAACATGCCTGAATTCCACACAAACTCACCGCTCGCGACAAAGGTTTCTGCCAGTTCCTGGTCGGGTTTTTCGGTGAATGTTTTTACGGGTTTAAATTTTGCGTCACCCGAATGTTCACCATTGGAGTTAAATTGGATGTATCCGTAGCCTGTATCGGGACGTGTGGGTTTGATGCCCAGCGTAAGTAGTTTATTGCCCGAGGCGGCTTCTTCAAAAGCACGGTTCATCACACGGGTAAATTCATCCTCCCGGGTAATGAGGTGGTCGGAGGGAATGACGGCCATAAGGGCATCTGCATCACGAAGGCTTATTTTATGCGATGCATAAGCTACGCACGGCGCCGTGTCGCGGCGTAAGGGTTCTGAAAGTAGATTTTGCGGTAAAATATCGGGCAGTTGTTCCTGAATGATATCCCCGTATAATTCATTGCTTACCACCAAGATGTTTTCTGCAGAGCAAAAAGTCAGCGCTCTTCTCCAGGTGGCCTGCAGCAGGGTTTCCCCGGTGCCCAAAATATCTATGAACTGTTTTGGCTTTTCTTGACGGCTCATTGGCCAGAAGCGGCTTCCAACGCCTCCTGCCATAATTACACAATATCGGTTTTGATTTTTCATGGGTTGGGGTTAATTAGTCAGGCGCGATAAAGCGCTTCGCATGTTTTGCAACAGGCTGGGAATTTCCTCGCTTCGGCAGGTTCCCACGGATACCCGAAACCATTCTGTTCCCGGTTCGTTTCCGAATGCTGTGAAGGGAACGGCCGCAAATCCGGCATTTTCGAGTAGGTAGGAAAATATGTCGTTTGTAGAGCTTATTTCATTGCCTGATTGGGTTTTTTTGCCCAGCAGAGAAAATTTCACGCTCAGATAAATGGCCCCTTCCGGCTGAATGCTCATTACAGGTAATCCGTCTTTCTGCATCAGGGTAATTCCTTCATGAAGGAAAAAAAGACGCTCGGAAACCTTGTTTTTGATATCGGCAAGGAATGTTTCCAAGGCCGCCGTATTATTCAAATAATTGGCCGTGGCCAGTTGTTCTGCTTTGGGAGCCCAGGCTCCTATGTGACCCAGAATGGAGCGCATTTTGGCCATGATTTTTGCGGGTCCGAATGCCCAGCCCACACGCACCCCGGTGGCGGCGAGCGATTTGGAAATTCCGTCCACATACACGGTAAAATCCTTCATAGCGGGTCTGAGACTCACCGGATCGTAGTGTACGGTATTTCCGAAAGTAAGCATCCAGTAAATCTGGTCATACATGAGATAAACCGGTTTTTGGTGTGGTCCCCTTCGCGCGTTTTCCTCCAGAATCAGGTCGCAGATATCTTCCAATTGTTTTTTAGAGAAAACGGTTCCCGTTGGATTGAGCGGACTGCATACGGCCACCATCACCGCATCGGAAATGAAGGGCTCGATGTCTTCACGTACGGGCATGAAATTGTTTTCCGGCTTGGCCTCAATCAGAATTTGTTGGGCCCTGGTAAGGTGGCAGTAGTGGTTGTTGTTCCAGGAGGGAACGGGGAAAATGACTTTTTCGCCCGGATCTACCAAGGTTTGGTAGATGCTGTAAATAAGCGGTCTCGCACCGCCGGCAATGAGAATATTTTCCGCCGGATAAGTCAGGTTTCCATAATCTTTCAGAAAACGGCTAACCGATTGTCGCAACTCCGCTACACCGTCGGCCGGCGGATAATTGGTTTTGTGGTTTTGGTATGCCGAAATAATTTCATCGGTGAGTTTGTCCGGAATGGGAAAGATGGCCGGGTCAAAATCGCCGATGGTCATATTGTGGATTTGGGCTCCTTCGGCGATCATGCGGTTTATTTCACCACCCAGTTTGATGATTTCTGACCCTATCAGGGTTTCGGCCATGGCCGAAACGGGGAAATTAGTAGTTTCCATACTCTTACTTATTTTTGGGAGGTGTTAAAACCCAAAAGCCTGCGTACTTCGGCTATTTTTGGTACCGCAATTGCGCGTGCTTTTTCTGCCCCTTCTTTTAATTTTTTTTCTAGCTCTTCGGGGTTGGACATGTAGTGCTCATAGATTTTTCGGGGCTCTTCAAATTTATTGAGCATCAGTTCGTAAAGTTCTGTTTTGGCATGCCCGTAGCCGTAATTTCCGGCCAGGTAATTGGATCTCATGGCTGAAACCTGTTCATTATCAGCTAGCAGGGAGTACAATTTGAACACCGTGCACCCATCGGGGTTTTTGGGTTCTTCCAGCGGCGTGCTGTCCGTTTCAATGCGCATGATGTTTTTTTTCAGGTCTTTATCACTCTGAAAAAGAGTAATCGTGTTGCCGTACGATTTGCTCATTTTCTGCCCGTCCGTACCGGGAACCGTTTTTACCGACTCCTCCACTTTGGCCTGTGGAACGGTGAAGGTTTCACCATAGATGCGGTTGAAGGTTTCGGCCAGGTCACGGGTTATTTCCAGGTGTTGTACCTGATCTTTGCCCACCGGCACAAAATCCGCATCATAGAGAAGAATATCGCAGGCCATCAACACAGGATAGGTAAACAAACCGGCATTGACATCGCTGAGCCGGTCTGCCTTGTCTTTGAAACTGTGGGCGTTGGCCAGCATGGGGAAGGGTGCCAGACAGTTAAGATACCAGGTAAGTTCACATACTTCGGGAATATCGCTTTGGCGGTAGAAGACATTTTTTTCCGTATCGAATCCGAAGGCCAACCAGGTAGCCGCCACGGCTTTTACATTTTCTGTGCGCTGCCCCGCTTCTTTGATGGTTGTGAGTGAATGCAGATCGGCGATGAAGGCAAAAGCTTCATTTTCGGGATCCTTGCTCAGCCTGATCATAGGCTCTATGGCCCCGAGGATGTTCCCCAAGTGGGGAGCCGTGATTCCCGTACTTTGTATTCCTGTTAGAATTCTGGCCAATTTACCTATGCATTTTGCGCCAAAAATAGGGTTTTATACCCAACCTTAAAATAATTATGATTTTGCGCCGCCTCACGTTCAATTTCCATTGCTCTTATGGGTAGTTTTGCTTTGAAAACCACCTTAATTTTAGCCCAGGTTTGTGCGTAACCTATTTTATTCTTTGAAGCTCTGGCAATCGTTAGGGTCGTCTGATCTTTGATCAATGATTTTTTGTTTAATATTTTTTTAAAAATGTTAAACAATGTAAATAATAATGTGTTTGTTTGAGTAATGTTTGGAGGCAGAACCCAAATAAAAAAACGCGGAGATTCCGAAAATCCAAAAGAGTAGGGCTTTTTAAAATACCATTTTATGGAACATTTGAAAATTGCGAGTGACAATTATGTTGCTTTCACGTTTTTTATCGGAACCATGGCCATGATGGCTGCATCGGTTTTTTTCTTTTTCGAGTTGGGTAACACCCCGCAGAAATGGAGAACTTCGGTTTTAGTTTCTGGATTGATCACTTTCATTGCAGCGGTGCATTACTACTACATGAGGGGGTACAATCTGGAAACAGGGGAGTCTCCCACATTTTTCAGGTATGTGGACTGGATTCTTACCGTTCCCCTGATGTGTGTGGAGTTTTATCTCATCACCAAAAAAGCGGGTGCTAAAGCTTCCTTGCTTTGGAAGTTGATAGCTGCATCCGTGGTTATGTTGGTAACAGGCTACATCGGTGAAACCATTGACCGCAACGGCAGTGCGACCTGGGGTGCAATTTCAGGTGCCGCCTATTTCTACATTGTCTACCTGATTTGGTTTGGCGAAGTGGCTAAATTGGCTCAAAATGCAGGTCCTCAAGTGGCCAAAGCGACCCGTGTGCTTGCTTGGTTTGTATTGGTAGGATGGGCAATTTATCCTTTAGGGTATGTATTGGGAACTCCGGGTGGTTTTGCAGGCATCCGTCTGGTGGAAGATCCTGATGCGGCAGCACAGGCTATGGACATCGTCTACAATATTGCCGATGCAATCAATAAAATTGGATTTGGTTTGGTAATCTACACCCTTTCCAGGTCTGAAGATTAAAAAGGAATTCAGTTCTTTATTAACGGGCAGAAATTCATGGTTTCTGCCCGTTTTTTTTATTTATTGAAAAGGATCCAGAAAGTTAATTTTCCTTTGACGTCATTTTAAAATCCTACGGAAGGAAATACCTATTTTTGCGCACGATGAATCAACCGTACTTCGAACTTCCCTTCTTTACAAACCTCCTCATACTATTGGTGGTGGCAAGGATTTTCGGGGAAATTTTTGAGCGATTCAAACAGCCGGCCATGATCGGTGAAATTATCGCCGGAATAATGTTAGGCCCCAGTTTGCTCAACCTGATTCATAGAACGGAGGAAATTAAAGTAATTTCCGAATTGGGTATTTTTTTGTTGGTGATTTTGGCCGGGCTTGAAATAAACATTGATGACATTATCAAGTCGTTGAGAGGTAGAAACATCATCATTTCCCTTTTGGCCTTTTTTATTCCTACCCTCGGCGGAATTGCCGTCGGCTATTTTTTTGAACAGGATATCATGGCCACCGTATTCATCGGTTTGTGTGTGGCTATTACCGCGCTTCCTGTCAGTATACGGATATTGATGGATTTGGGTAAAATAAATTCCCAGGTGGGACAGAAGATTATTTCCGTGGCTATTTTTGATGATGTGCTGGCTCTTTCCATTTTGGGTGTGCTTCTTAATATTAAAGATACCGACATGTCTCCCGCATCGGTCATGCAGGCGGGGGCTCTTTCATTCTTCAAGCTCATACTGTTTATCTTTTTGTTGAGTATGGCGTATTTCCTCATCCGACGGCTTCTGCGGAAAGGAAACTACATTGAGGAATCGTTGGAAAAAGTAGTAGCTCTGCTCAAAGGCAAAGAGCCTTTATTTGCCATGTTCTTCGCCTTTGTACTTTTGTTTTCTACGGTAACGGAGAACCTTGGGCTGCACTTTATCGTGGGTGCATTTTTTGCGGCCATGCTTATCAGTGAATCCTTAATTGGAAAGGAGAATTTAAAATCCATAGAAACAACCACCCGCAGCATGGCCATGGGTTTTCTGGCTCCCATATTTTTTGCGGGAATCGGCCTGGAGTTCAACATATCTTCCATCAGTAATGTGGCCTTGTTGCTCGCCGTATTGCTTGTTTCCTACAGTTCAAAAATACTCGGCGGTTTTTTGGGCGGAACGCTCGCCGGGCTCGGCAGCCGGGTGTCATTCACGTTGGGCTTGGGATTGAATGCCCGTGGAATTATGGAAATAGTCATTGCCAACATCGCCTACCGAAATGGACTTATCAGTACCGAAATTTTCTCCATTCTTGTCATTATGGGTGTGATTACCACGCTCACCACTCCTTTGCTGTTGAAAAAGGCTTTCGGAAAAATAAACGATTAAACAGCCTTGACGGCTCTTCACCTAATTCCTTAATTCCCGAATCTGACGTTTTCTATTGGTTTTGGTTCCAAAGCAATTCGGGCAGTCGGTCCATGGGGTCTTTTAAAAAGCAGATTTCCATGAACCCGGCTTTTTGGAGCAAAACATGGAGCAGTTCGCTGAATCCATATCCTACCGATCCGATAATGGCCGCCTGCTCATAACCCCCTTTCCGAAGTGGAATCAAATGGCGGGAAATAAATTCTTCAAATAAACGGGTCAGTATATTTTCCACAAAAGGATGAAGCCTATTTTCAGCCGCCAGTCCGGCATAAGAGGCCAACATTCCTCCGGAAGCCTTAGGACCATAGAAGGTGCTTAATACCGAATCCACGCTAGTTCCGGGAAAAAGGGTTTCAAATCGGTGATGTAAATCAGGAGGGAGTTCACCGTATAAATAGGCCGTGAGCATGCTCCTGCCTATGGCCGAGCCGGCCCCTTCGTCGGCCAGCACATACCCCAGCGAAGGAGTAGCCCGTAAAATATCTTTTCCGTTGAATCCGGCCGCGGCCGATCCGGTACCCAGGATGCCCACCGCCGTCGGCTTTCCCGCGTAGCCTGACAAACAGGCCGCCATAAGATCGCTTTCTACCCGAATGTGCGCGTGGGGGAAACACCTCTGCAACGCTTCTTTCATCCTGTTTATGGCAGAGGGTAATGTGCAGCCGGCCCCAAAAAAATCCACCCGCGAAACGGACGCTCTTTGCTCTTCATCCCACAAGGCTTCGTTTTGACTTATCCGTTGCCGGAAATCATCCTCTTTCATTACGGTAGGATTTATTCCCGGACCGGTGAGAAGGGAAGGATTTTTGTCGTTGATCCATTTGCAGGAAGTGCTTCCGCAGTCGGCGATGAGTAGCATGGCCATGATTTGTCCGTAAAGAAACTACAAAACGGATGAACCTGAAAAGAAGCGGTAAAAATTTCTTGATTAAAAACTTCCGATAACTTTGGCGGGATATTTGAATATTCCCAGGCATGAAGAAATTACTTGCACTCCCTTTTTTGGCTTTTTCCTTGTTTGTTTCTGCGCAGACCGGTTTTAAAATTCCGTCCGTTACGGTGAAGGATCTGAGCGGAAATTCGGTACAAACGGACAAGTTTTCCAATGACGGAAAGCCCATGATCATCAATTTTTGGGCTACCTGGTGCAAACCCTGCATTTTGGAGCTGAGTACCATTGCCGATGATTATGAGGACTGGGTAAAAGAAACGGGCGTGAAACTCATAGCTATTTCCATAGATGATACCCGTAATTCAGCCAAGGTAGGTCCCATGGCGAAAGGCCGCGGATGGTTGTATGAGGTGTACCTGGACGCCAATGAGGATTTTAAGCGGGCCATGAACGTAAATAATCCTCCGCACACCTTTGTGGTGAACGGAAAAGGAGAAGTGGTATGGCAGCACATCGCCTATCAGCCCGGTGATGAGAAAACGCTCTATGATGTGGTGAAAAAAGTGGCTAACGGTCAACCGTTGGAAAAGCATTAAGCCGCATTTCCGCAGCTAAAAAACAAAACATAGTCTGTTTGTAAAGTTCGAAATCGCTACTTTCGAACCGTTAAATTGTTGTATGAATCTTTTGAAAATCGTTCCGCTGCTTTGTGTTTTCGGATACTGTACATCCTCATTCGCTCAGCAGCCTATCGGGAATGAGAATACTTGGGGCAGCATTACGGGCAATGTGGGTACGGACGCCCAGTATTATACACGCGATCCGGCAATCGGTGCTCCCGAAGTGCCTGATCGTTTTCGCATGAACTCCTTCATGTATCTGCAATACCAAAAAGGCGGATTCACGGCGGGAGCCCGCTACGAGGCCTATTTGCCCAAGCCGCTGTTGGGTATTGATGAATCCTTTACGGGACATGGAATACGTTTTCGGTTTGCCTCTTACAGGTACAAAACGTTAGAGGTGACTGCCGGCAGTTTTTATGAGCAGTTTGGCAATGGACTGGCTTTTCGTTCTTACGAGGCGCGTGCATTGGGCTTCGATAATTTTGTGGACGGATTCCGGATCAAGTACAACGTGAAAGGGATTTACGTGAAAGGGATTTTTGGCCGTGTGCGCGATTTTTGGGCCTTCAGCCCGGGAACGGTGCGCGGCATTGATGCTGAAATCAATTTTTCGGAAATGTTCCCCAAGTTGGCGGAAAAGAAAGTGAATCTGATCATCGGAGGAAATTTTGTAAGTAAATACCAGCCCGGAACAGAAAAAGTAATCGGTCAGGAAGTTCTTGCTTTGCCCCAGAATGTGGCCGTGGGATCGGGCAGAGCGAATCTCAGTGTGGGTAAATTTAACCTCATCGGTGAGTTTGCCTACAAAATCAATGATCCTTCTTCGGCCAATAATTATATCTACAAACCGGGCACGGCAGCTTTGCTGACGGCTTCTTACTTTACCGATAATGTCGGGGTTTCGCTGCAGGCCAAACGGATTGATAATTTTGATTTCCGGTCTGATCGTGAGGTAAATCTGAATCGCCAATTAGTGAACTGGATTCCCATGCTGAATAAACAGCATACCTACAATCTGGCGGCAAGTATTTATCCCTACGCCGTTCAGCCGCTGGGAGAGCAGGGTCTGCAGGCTGATATTCAATTCAGCATTCCACGCGGGTCTAAACTTGGGGGTAAATATGGAATGGACATCAACATAAATGCTTCCGTGGTATATGGGCTGGACACGGCGGGAAGAAAACAGATAACCTACGTGGACGGTCCGGATTCATTGACCTTGGCCGATCGTTACGGCTATTCATCCGGAGCGGGTTTGGGTAAGCAGTATTACCACGATTTCAATATCGAGATTACCAAAAAGTTCAACAAAAAATGGAAGCTTTCGCTCATGTACATGAATCTGTGGGCGAATTTAAAGGTGCTTACCATTTCCCAACTCAGCAACGATCCGTTTGTTCATGCTCATATCGGCGTGGCCGATCTTACCTGGCGTATCAATACCACGCATGCACTCCGGATGGAGGTGCAGGGTTTGTTTACCAAGCAGGATCAGGGCGATTGGGCCATGGCTTTGCTTGAATACACCTTTGCTCCGCAATTTTTTGTGAGTGTGATGAATCAGTATAATTTTGGTCATCCCAACAAAGAGAAACGCGTTAATTATCCTCTGGTAAGCACCGGATACAACATGGGCAATCATCGGTTTACGCTTTCTTATGGAAGGCAGCGGGCAGGGGTATTGTGCATAGGCGGTGTTTGCCGTGCCGTTCCTGCGGCCAACGGACTCACATTTTCATATGTCGGAAGTTTTTAATTTAGGTGATTATGATTCGTAACAGTGCAAACGGCATCTTTTTTTTAATCATTACTGCGTTATTTTTTTCCTGCGATAAAATAGACGCACCCTACGCCGAGGTGAATGTAAGCAGCATAGATACGCTTCAGTTTCCCTCTCCGTCCTTTGTCATTAATCCTGATGAACCACGGCGGGTTTTGATAGAAGATTTCACTGGTCATACATGCGGTAACTGTCCCACGGCTGCCATTCAGTTGGAAAATTTGATTGCCTCATCCGGCGGCAAAGTAATCGGCGTGGCCATTCATGCGGGTGAAACGTTTGCCGCTCCCGCACCGCCCACTTATCCCGAGGATTACCGCACCGAAGTGGGCGATGCCATAGATACGCAATTCGGCATCACTTCTGCCGGGCAGCCCAATGGAATGGTGAACCGGATAAAAACAGGAAATGTGTACTATACCATTCCCAACGCCTGGAGTAATCGGGTAAACGCCATTTTGAACAATACACCCCAGGCCGATGCACAGATAGGAATCAAAGCTTATTACGACGAAGAAAAAGAGCGGATCATCGCCTATGTACATGCCGGTTTTTTGAACTCTCTGCAGGGTAATTTCCGCTTAGCCGCTTACGCCATCGAAGACAGCGTAATCGGTGATCAGAAATGGTACAACCAAGGTTTGCCCAACGATCACGATGAGAATTATGTGTTTAATCACACCCTGCGCGGAAACGTAAGTTCGTTGTGGGGCGAGGACATTGCCGTAAATCCGCAGGCGGGATCCGTGCACCGGAAAGTGTGGACGTTGAAACTAAAACCTGAATGGAAACCCAAGCACATGAAGGTAGTAGCATTTGTATACAACAAGGATAATTTTGAAATTATCCAACCCGGCGAGGCAAAGCCGGAATTATAACAGTTCTTTTTTTTGCCGTTTTTATTCTTCGGGCAGAGAGTACCACCGATAATATAACAGGGAGTGAAAGAACAGCGAGGAAAAAAAGAATAACACGAGTGAAAAAAACTCCGTAGCTCGCATTAAACTTGCTTTATCCAACCAACTGAAAAATTGATCGTCGGCAAAAAAGTAGCCGACCAACAAAAAGGGAAACAGATGCAGAAATAAAAAAGACAAGTTGAGTCCGATACCCGCAAATACCTGCCTCGATTTGCTGAAAAATATGGAGATGGCCAACCCAAGGCAAAGCAGATAATAAAAAATCAGGAGTTCCATTACGCCGGTTTCACCTGGATTTATAATGATGCTGATGATGACTGTGAAAACGAACAACAAAAATCCTGCAAGCAGCGTCCACAAAAACGTGCGCACGGTCATGTAGCGGAAAATAAGAATAAGCAGCGTAATGTAAAGGCTGAAGTAAAACCAGGTACGAAACATAAAGGCGAGATCCCTTGCCGAATTAATCCGGCTATAAACTTTGTCCATCGACCTCGACATGTCGCTGAGCCGGTATTTGGAGCATACGGGGGATGCGTTAAGGTAGACAGTAGCATCATAGGCATCAGCTTCAACTGGTATTGGGGCTTCTTTGACAAAAATTTTCCCGTTATAATTTTTGATGTATTTGGCAAAAATGCCGTTGAGGATGGGTTCTCCTTCCTTTTGGTTGAGTTTTTCCTCTTTCAGGGAACGGTAAATTTTTCCGGATAAATCCTCGGAAGGGGCAATCTGGTATGGAAAATCAGAACAGATTAAGACCTGTTTTTCATAGGCTAGATAACTGTTATCCGAAGTTTTCTCTTTGTATTCAAAACGTCCTTCCGGAATTAAATCGGGCGATTTTACCACAATCAAGTTGTTGGCGTAATCTTCATAAATAGAATCAGATTGAAGGGAGTCCACCTTTATGATTACGGCCGTGTAAGGGGCCGTTTCGATATCATACTCCATTTGGTA
>CAYYRB010000013.1:19052-39181 GCA_964473995.1 uncultured Candidatus Competibacteraceae bacterium
CCTTTATGATTACGGCCGTGTAAGGGGCCGTTTCGATATCATACTCCATTTGGTACGCCGTCAGATACGCTTTTTCAAAGTCAGCTTGAATTTCTTCCTGCGAGTATATTTTTTCTACGGCCATGGATGAGGCAATTCGTGGCATGAAAGGCCAAGCTATGAAGAGTGAAATGGAAAAGAAAATAAAGAAGCCTTGCAGAAAAAACTGAAAAAAGGGTTTCTTTCCGAACACCTTAAACGGGTTGAAGCGAAACAGAAAAACAAGGTAGATGATAATGCTGATGATGGTGCACAGAACTAAAAAGGCCGTCCAGCCCGCCATCGCCGAGTTGTCTTCGGTTTGTTCGGGGGAGAGCATATAAAATAAATACAAAATCACATTCACGGAAGCTCCTGTCATGCATGCGGGAAGTACCCTGGTACTGAAGAGCAGGGGATGATTCAAAAGGAGTCCGTGCTGTAAGCGTTGAAAAAGTTTCATCAGAAAAATCGTTTTGTGGATTGAGAAATATCACGGAAATAAACGGGAATAAGGTTATGCCTGACCAGAACGGCCAAAATGCCGGCCGTAGTTTCCTGAGGCGACGACACTACGAAATATCCTCCGTTGAACTTAATGGTACAGGGGATTTCCTTCAGCGCATTTTGAATCTCGCCGCGGGTGGCATTGATTTCCATTTCCAGCACGGTTTCCGTTTGTAAACCTTGTTGTTGGGTGTGCAGCAGTTTGCCGTTTTTCAGGAAAATCACCTTGTCGGCTATTTTTTCCACTTCGTGTAATTGTTGGGAACTTAGTAATATACCCAAGGGTTTGTGCACGGATTGTGCCATGAACCGTAAATCATTCAACAAAGTCTGCTGGGCATTGATGTCCAAATTGGCCAGTGGCTCATCCAGCACGAGAAGGCGAGGTCGTTTCAGCAGAATTTTGGCAATTTCAAAACGGGTGCGGTATCCGCTGCTGAGTCTGTTCCAGGTGTGGTTTGCAAACGAATTGAGGTTGAATCTGGATAACATAAAGTCGGTCATCAGTCTGTTTTCTTCCCCATGAAATCCATTGGCCGATGCATAAAAGTGGAGATTTTCTTTCAACGTACCGTACCAACGCGGAATCCGCTGAGGAATAAAGGCAATCTCTTGTTTGATTTGGTAGGGTAAATTTTCCTGATTTTCCGAAAAATAATAGTGAAGCGTTCCTGCACTATGTTTCAATTCACCGGATAAGATACGCAGCAGGGTTGTTTTCCCGTTTCCGTTTTCGCCTACCACGCCCACGATTTCTCCCGAACGTATGCTCAAATCGAGCGGTTCCAGCATAAAACCGCCTTTTGCATATCTTTTGGAAACGGCCTGTGCGGTTACACATTCCTCGTTCAGGTACGTGGCCGATGAAGCTTCGGCGGATTCAATGCGTGCGAGGAGTTCCAGTCCTTTCTCGGTAAAGTCTCCGCCGGGTATTTGATTGCGGTACAGCAAATCGTGGCCATGATTTCCCCATTGGATTGATTGTCGTATCAGGGATTTATCGTCGGTGTCGAAAGCGGCATCCAAGGTGCGCCGAATGGCCAAGTTAAAATCGCCATGTTCCAGGTAAGAGCGCAAAAGCGCAAACCATTCACTTCGGATCATGAATACGGGGTTTAAATTGTTTTTCTTAAAGAGTTGTCCGTTGCGTTAGAAATCGCATGGCACAGAAACGGACAAGCAGAAAAAAAAGTATTGTAATTTCCCTAAAGTTGTAAATAACATTCCACCGGATAATGGTCGGAAAGTTTCTTATCATCTACCACGCGGAATCCCGAGGATCGGATTTTTTTGTCATGCAGGATGTAATCAATACGCAGGAAGGGTATTTTTCCCGCATAGGTGAATCCGGGTCCACGTCCCGAGTGAAGAAAGGCGTCCGTTAATCCTTGGTTTATTTTTGAGTAGGTATAACTTACCGGAGTATCGTTGAAATCTCCGCAAACCACTACGGGATAAGGACTTTCCGCAATGGCTTTACTGACGAGCTCCACCTGGGCCGCCCGGCGCTTGTAGCTTTTTCTGAGCGATCTGAACATATCCAGGGCCAAAATGCGCGCGGTGCTGTCGCCTTGAACCAGACGGTCAATTTTTTCCGTTTCCAGGTGATTGCTTTCAAAATGCACGTTAAAAATTCGAAGCGTGTCTTTCCCCTTTTTTATATCGGTAATCAGGCAGATGTTACCACGGCTTCTGTCAAACTTTATTTTGCTGCGCCCTATCATGGGAAAGCGGCTGAATGTGGCCACTCCCCAATGATGCGTTCCGTGCAGTGATGAGGCGGGTTCAAAGTGCACATGGGGTGCATCCAGAATGCCGGTGAGGGTATCGGTAGTTTCAAAATAATCGGTTTCCTCGTAAAAGTATTCCTGAAAACAGGCTATGTCCGCATCGGCTTTCCGTAAAAAACGGAACATTTCGTTTCGGTGTCTCAGATTGTCTTTCCAGTTGTACAGGCCAAACAGCTGTACGTTATATGACATGAGTTTTATTTTGTCTTCCGCATTCTCGGTGTTTTCTTGGGAATTCCAGGTAAACAGCCGCGTGTGTATGGGAGCTCCCGCCAGGAGGATGATAATGCTTAGCAGTGTGTATCGTAATTTCAGAATAAACCACACGGGAATAAAAAGCAGGTTGGCCAATACCCAAAAAGGGTAAGTGAGTCCGAATACCGCCACGGCCCAATAGACCTCCGGATTAACCACCACGGCGGAGTAGGAAATGGCCAGCGCCAAGGCAAATACACCATTTATGACCAACAGAATTTTTCTCACCGCCGGAATTATTTTCGGGTAAAGATACCAAACCCGGCGATTTTGGTTTTTCCCATTCTTCAAAAATGGGGTATCTCATTGCGTATCCTGAAATGGCGAAACGGACGGGTAACGGATATTGTATTATATTTGCCATTAATTATTAACAGACGCTTTCAGTCTGCATCCACTTTTTCCTTCGGGAAATAATATCCTCAGTACCCGGTTTAGCATAGGTTATATCAAGGTTTCCGGGGAGGTGTTTACCAAAAGCGACCTATATTTTTTAAAAATGACATTTGAAACATTGGGGCTTTCAGAGCCCATTCTCCGCGCAGTAGTACAGGAAGGGTATTCCGTACCTACGCCCATTCAGCAGCAGGCTATTCCGCACGCCTTAAACAGAAAAGACATTTTGGGTTGTGCCCAAACCGGCACGGGTAAAACCGCTGCGTTTGGTATTCCCATATTGCAGTTGCTCGCCCAACAGGCTGGTCAACAAACTGCGCAGAAGCGGCCCATCCGTGCACTCATTCTTACTCCCACCAGGGAGTTGGCTATTCAGATTCAGGAGAGCCTGAATGCTTATGGCAGACATTTACCCATCCGGAATACGGTTATTTTCGGAGGTGTAGGCGAAACTCCGCAAATTGATGCACTACGACGCGGAACCGATATTCTCGTGGCCACGCCCGGCAGGCTGCTCGATTTGATGAACCGCCGATTCGTGGATTTGAGCCGACTCGAAATTTTCGTGTTGGACGAGGCAGACCGCATGCTGGATATGGGTTTCATCCATGATGTGAAAAAAGTAATTCAAAAACTGCCCGAACGCAGGCAGACCTTGTTTTTCTCGGCGACCATGCCTCCTGAAATTCAAAAGTTGGCCGAACATATTTTGCATCAACCGGTAAAAGTGGAGGTGACACCTGTATCATCCACCGCGGAAAAAGTGGAGCAGCACCTCTATTTTGTGAATAAGAGCAATAAACCCAAGTTGCTGAAATACCTCCTCGAAGATGCTTCCATCCGATCCGCATTGGTGTTTACACGTACGAAACACGGTGCAGACCGTGTGGTAAAGGATTTGGTGAAGCAGGGTATCAAGGCTGAAGCCATTCACGGAAATAAATCCCAGAATGCGCGTCAGCGGGCATTGGGCAATTTCAAAAGCGGAGAAATACGGGTGCTGGTGGCTACGGACATTGCTGCACGGGGCATCGACGTGGAGGAATTGTCACACGTAATCAATTTTGAAATTCCGAACATTCCCGAAACGTATGTGCATCGCATTGGGCGCACGGGAAGGGCAGGAAATTCAGGAATTTCCTTTTCGCTCTGCGAACCTGAGGAAATGGCCTATTTGAAGGATATTCAAAAGCTCACGGGAAAAATAATTCCGGTAACCGAGCAACATCCTTTTCCGTTGGATTTCAGTCTTCAGCAGCAGGAAGCCGAAAAGAAGTCGGATTCGGGTCGCGGGCGTTTCGGTCATCAGCGGGCTTCGTCTCCACGTTCAGGGGGTCCCGGAGGAAATAGAAACGGAAATTCAAGAAACAAAAAGCGCTCGTTTCATAAGCGGGGAACACAGGCGGCGAAGGGATAGGCAGCTTCGGTATGAAGGAAAACCTTCTTTTTGTGGGTTTGATTTGAGCCGATTTTTTAAAATTAGGGGAACGTATTCTATATATTTTCAACAAATCTGTAGATTATATTCCCCTTATTAATGAAATAGAATACACAGAGTGTTGACGGAGCGTTCCGCTTATCCCGTAGTGGAATCGGCCGTAATTACCTCCGATAATTTTTCCGATTTTCTGCTGTAAGGGCGAATCTCGTTACTTTTGACCCGTCATGAAGATCGCATTGGCCCAGATTAATCCCGTTATCGGCGATTTCGAGCGGAATACCCGGATCATCCTGGAGCGGATTGATGAGGCTTCCCGCATGGGCGCTGAACTGGTGGTATTTCCCGAATTGTCCGTCTGCGGATACCCTCCGCAGGATTTTTTGGAGTTTGCCGATTTTTTGCGTCGCTGCGAAGCATCGGTTGCGCAGATCGCTCAAGCGTGTAAGGGCATTGCGGCTATCGTAGGTGCGCCCACGCACAATCCGGAAACGAAAGGAAAAAATCTTTTCAACTCGGCGCTGCTCCTGCACGAAGGACAAATCATCGGACAGGCGGATAAGGCCCTGTTGCCCACCTACGATATTTTTGATGAGTACCGCTACTTCGAACCGGCCCGTCGTTTCGGATGCGTGCATTTTCGCGGCGTGAAAATAGCTCTTACCGTCTGCGAAGATATCTGGGACATTGGGGAAGATCCCATGTACACGGTTTCTCCGCTGGATGAATTGGCTAAAGAAAATCCGCAGATAGCCATCAATATTTCCGCTTCGCCGTTTTCCTATCTGCAGGCCGAAAAGCGCAAAGAGGTGGTTGCCCATTGGAGCAAAAAGCTGGGTATTCCGCACCTGTATGTGAATCATGCAGGCGCTCAAACGGAGTTGATTTTTGACGGAGGTTCATTGGTTAGCAACTCCCTCGGCGAAATTTGCATGGAGGCCGCCTATTTTAGCGAAGATCTCCGCTTGGCGGATACTGAGGCGCTCATCCCGATTCAAGAGGGTGGGGCGGTTGCTAAAACACAAAGAATTTACGATGCTCTCGTCTGTGGCGTAAGGGATTATTTTGCCAAACAGAAGTTCACCAAGGCTGTATTGGGATTGAGCGGCGGAATAGACAGTGCCCTTACGGCCGTTATTGCCTGTGATGCTCTTGGTCCTGAACAGGTACACGGATTGCTGATGCCTTCACAATATTCCTCATCACACTCCGTGGAGGATGCGGTGCAGCTGGCCAAAAATTTGGGTATGAGCTATGATGTCGTTCCCATCCGTGAGGTGTTTGATTCCTTTGGGGAGCAATTGGCTCCGCTGTTCGCCGGTAAAACACCTGATCTTACTGAAGAAAACATTCAGGCACGCATTCGTGGCACGCTGCTCATGGCTTACAGTAATAAATTTCAGCACATTCTGCTCAATACGTCCAACAAAAGTGAAAACGCCGTGGGCTACGGAACGCTTTACGGTGATATGTGCGGCGGGCTGGGCGTGCTGGGCGATGTGTATAAAATGGAGGTATACGCACTTTCTGAATATGTAAATAGAAACGGGGAACGAATTCCCCAAAACAGCATCATCAAACCTCCCAGTGCCGAACTCAGGCCCGGTCAGAAAGACAGTGACAGCCTGCCGGAGTATGACCGGTTGGATCCCCTTCTTTTTGAATATATCGAAAACCGGAAAGGTCCCGCGGAAATTACGGCTATGGGTTATCCGGACGATTTGGTTTTGCGTGTTTTGCGTATGGTAAATCGGGCAGAATTCAAACGCAAACAGGCGGCTCCCATACTTCGCGTTTCGGGCAAGGCTTTCGGACAGGGAAGGCGGTTGCCCATTGTGGGGAAATACCTGGAGTGATTTGAAAGAAATGACATAGGGTGATATGATCCCCCTGTTTTTTATCCCATCCGCTTTTTTTCGGTTAGCTTTGCACGCCATGTCTCCTTTTTCCAACCGATATATACAGGTAGCCACGCTGCTGCTGCTTGGCCTGATTTGGGGCTCGGCCTTTATCCTCATGAAAAAGGCCCTGCGTTCGTGGGGTCCGGATGAAATGGCCGCCGGACGTATTCTGCTCGCCGGAATTTTTTTGGTGCCTTTTATCCTGCATCAGTTTAAACTCGTGAAAAAGTCGGATATCCTTCCTCTTCTTCTCAGCGGTTTTTTTGGGAATGCCATACCGGCTTTTCTGTTTGCTTTCGCCCAGGGTAAAATTGACAGTGCCATGGCGGGCATGATTAATTCTACCACGCCCATTTTTACCATGTTATTCGGTCTGCTCTTTTTTCGAATCCGCGCATCCGTGATGTCTATGAACGGGGTATTTCTGGGTTTGGCGGGAGCAGTATACCTCATTTATTCCTACAGCAGTTCGGTGCAGGGCGATTGGCGTTTCGCTTTATTAGCCGTGGCGGGTTCTGCCTGTTACGGGGTGAGCCTGAATATCATCAAATCTAAGTTGGGTCATTTGCCCTCTTTGCTCATTACCGGATTTCCTTTTGCCGTGACGTCACTGATGGCCTTGGTGTATTTATCGGCAGTAGGCACATTCGGGAAACTTGCCCAAAGTCCCGAAATGATATCTGATTCGGTGTATATGGTTACGCTTGCATTATTTGCCACAGCCCTCGGGGTGTTTTTATTTAACATGCTCATTAAGGAAACTACCGCGTTGTTTGCCTCCATGACCACCTACCTTATTCCCGGCTTTTCCCTGCTCTGGGGCTTTGCCGACGGGGAGCAGATCGGGGTGTTTTATTTTGTGGGCATTGCCATTATTCTCACCGCCATCTGGCTGGTTCACCGTGGGCAGTTCGTGAGGGCTTCTGTCGGAAAATAGAATTTTTCCCCGGTGGGTTGTGAATTAAATTTCTTTTTTTACCTTTGCAGCCCACTAAGAAAATCTGAATAGCGATGTACGCGATAGTAGAAATTGCCGGTCAACAGTTTAAGGTTGAAAATAATCAGGAGATTTTTGTTCACCGCCTGAATGGTGAGGAAGGTGCTGATGTAACATTCGACCGCGTGTTGCTGGTTGATAACGCAGGAAAAGTGGCCGTGGGAACTCCCGCAGTTTCCGGTGCTTCCGTAAAAGCAAAAATTCTAACGCACGTAAAAGGCGACAAGGTTCTTGTTTTCAAAAAGAAAAGAAGAAAAAGTTACCAAAAAATGAACGGGCATCGTCAGCAGTTCACTAAAGTTAAAATTGAATCTATTAACGCATAATCGGGCTCTGCCCCATAAATAGAATACGTCATGGCTCACAAGAAAGGTGTAGGTAGTTCTAAAAACGGACGCGAATCAGAAAGTAAGCGTTTGGGCGTGAAAATTTTCGGCGGACAGCGAGTGAAGGCCGGAAACATCATCGTTCGTCAGCGTGGTACACGCCATAATCCGGGTGTAGGTGTAGGCATCGGTAAAGATCATACCCTTTTCGCACTGGTTGACGGTACCGTAGCTTTCCGAAAAAAGAAAGACGACAGATCTTACGTGTCGGTAGTTTCGGCTTAATCAGCCGTTCCCGAACATAACCTCATTCCCGGTTTATTCGGAGCACGGCTCGGAATAACCGGGATTTTTGTTTTTAAGCAGTTTCCCGATTACTTTTACAAAATCTTCAACGCCATTTAACTTATGCTGGATGTACGATTTGTCCGAGAACAACGCGAAGAAGTCGTTGCCCGTTTACAAAAACGAAACTTGCCTGCCGATCAACTGATCAACGATCTGCTTCGTCTGGATGATGCCCGTCGGGCGGCTCAGCAGCAGTCTGATGCCATTCTTTCCGATATCAATGCGGTTTCTAAAGAAATTGGCGAGCTGTTCAAGGCGGGAAAGATACAGGAGGCAAATGAACGAAAAGCAAAAACGACGGAATTGAAAGAACTTTCCAAGCAATTGGAAGATAAACAACGCGAAGCGGAACAGCAGTTGGCCGAATTGCTATACACCATTCCCAATGCGCCTCATGCGTCCGTTCCCCAAGGCAAATCAGCCGAAGACAATGAACTCGTGCGCGAAAGCGGCCTCAAGCCTATTCTCTCTGCAGATGCCCTGCCTCACTGGGAAATCGCATCCAAATACGGACTCATTGATTTTGAGCTGGGTGTGAAAATTACGGGAGCGGGATTTCCCGTGTATAAGGGTAAAGGAGCCCGGTTGCAACGGGCCCTTATCCAGTTTTTTCTTGACGAGGCGGAAAAAGCCGGATACACCGAATACCAGGTGCCCCACATGGTAAATGCGGACAGCGGATTCGGAACGGGTCAGCTTCCTGATAAAGAAGGGCAGATGTACCATGATGCCCAGGACGATTTGTACCTGATTCCGACGGCGGAGGTGCCTCTCACCAATATTTACCGTGACGTGATTCTTTCTGAAAAGGAGTTTCCCATTAAAATGACCGGCTATACGCCCTGCTTCAGGCGCGAAGCCGGTTCCTACGGCAAAGATGTGCGCGGGCTGAATCGCCTGCATCAGTTCGATAAGGTGGAAATTGTGCAGATTGCCCATCCCGACAAGTCGTATCAAATTCTGGAGGAAATGGTGAATCATGTGGCCATGTTGCTCGATAAGCTGGAATTGCCCTACCGCATATTGCGGCTTTGCGGGGGCGATATGGGTTTTGCGTCTGCACTCACCTATGATTTTGAAACCTGGTCGGCTGCTCAGCAACGCTGGTTGGAAGTGAGCTCCACCTCCAATTTTGAAACGTTTCAGGCCAACAGGCTCAAGCTTCGCTTCAAAGATGCTGATGGTAAGACAAGGCTTTGCCATACCCTTAATGGAAGTGCTTTGGCCTTGCCGCGCATTGTGGCCACGTTGCTGGAAAATAATCAGACGAAGGAAGGTGTTCGCGTTCCCGATTGTCTTGTTCCGTACACGGGTTTTAACCTGATCCGTTAAGTGTATTCTTCGCTGAGGTTTTTTCTGATTCGAAATTCCGGAGGCAGCAAATTGTTCAATCGTCCGGGAATGGCTTTCACCCAACCCAGCTTTGTTCCTTCAAATTGAACCGGATAAAATCCTTTCGCCACATCTCGCCCAGTCAGGCTTTCTTTTTTCAAAAATTGAAGGGCTTCCGTTCTGTTTAGCTCTATTTGTTCTGTATCGGCTTTGAGCAGCGTGGAAAGCGCCAGAGGATGTTGTGGAATCCAGTCGTTTCCTTTACGTATGGCCGCATCTATGCCTGCATACACGGTGGGTAATTGACCGGTAATCCATTCTATCGTATTTTCCCAGTACCTCGGCAGTAGAATCAGGTTGTCTTTCTTCATCCGGCCCGTAAGATCATCTGATTGATTCACCCAAGATTGAACGGCATCGGGTACAGGTACTTTTTTTTCGAAAAAAGATCTTCCGTTTTTTTGCGATTCAGCAGGGTGGGAGCTGCCCCCACTCTTTTTCAGGAGTGCGATAAAAAAACCCTCTCCGCGTGCGTGTTGGGGTCTAAATGCATAACCGGTTTCTTCCCCGTTGTGATACACCCGGACTATTTCCGGATGTTCATCCCGGGTGAGTGCGGATACATAATCAAATCCGTTTTGTTTCAGAAAGGCTACCTGTTCTTCGTTTTCTCCCGGGTTGTAGGTGCAGGTGGAATAAATCAGCCATCCTCCCGCGCGTAAGGTTTTCACTGCAGACGCCAAAATTCGGCGTTGGCGCATTTCACAAATAGTCAGATTCTCTTCTGACCATTCGTTTACCGCCGCCGGCGTTTTTCGAAACAATCCTTCGCCGCTGCAGGGAGCATCTACCAAAACCAAATCATATAAGTCGGGCAAATGTTCAAATTGCGCGGGGTCGGCTTTTGTTACCACCAGGTTTGGATAACCCCAACGGATTAGGTTTTCTTTCAGTCCGGCAACGCGCGAATGAATGGCCTCATTCGCATGAATCAAGGCGTTATCGGGTAGGAGCGAGAGCAGGTGGGTGGTTTTGCCTCCCGGTGAAGCGCAAAGATCTAAAACCAGCGGATCGGCTGACAACTCTGATTTACGTACCATTTTTTCCAAAAACATGGACGAGGCTTCCTGCACATAATAAGTACCTCCGTGGTGGTGTGGATCAAAAATAAAATCAGGCCTCTCTGAGAGGTAATAACCGGAGCTGCACCAGGGGACGGCATCCGCGAGTTCATTTTTTGCCGTTTTTTTGGGATTCAAACGGATACTCAAACTCGGTTTTTCACCCAGTGAATTGATGTAGTGCTTTGCCTCATCGTCTCCCCATTGTGAGGTAATCCGCTTTATAAACGAATCGGGTAAATGAGGTGTATTGCGGGGTGTAATCATAAAAAAAGCCCTTTCCGTAAGGGAAAAGGCTCTTTAAAAATAAAATCGGTTATCGCTTGAATGAAAAAGTTCCGGTAAAGGAGAGGGTGTTGATGATTCCATCAATGGAATTGGTGTATTGGCCATCCCGCTTAAGAATAAGTTCGTCTGAAGCCAGCTTGTCCACATAATAGGATCCGCTTACATTGTAGGGGAACAAGGTATTTGGATTTAGGGAATCAGGAATTGCCGGATTAAAATCGTTGCTTAGGGAAAGTCCCAATTTATCGGCTCCCTGATCCAACCAAGCCCATGCACCGGAAACGGTGTAAATGCTGTTGTTGTACGGCGCTCCCGGATTTCCGGTAGGCCGGAAGAGATTCAGCGTGTAGGTGTAGGAGCCGTTCTCATCAAAGGTGATATCAAAACTGTATCTGAACACAGAGGTAACGGTGCTGTCCGAAACGGTAACCACATTTTCTTCGGTTCCGTTGTAATCTCCGTTGGTCGTTATTGTAGTCAATGTTGTTCCATCATTTGTGGCATTGCTTACCGTTACGTTTTTAATTCCCAGAGTCCAGTCTCCTTTCAGTCGTGCCGTGCGTGATTTAAAACTGAGGAAGGGATCATTTTCTCCTTTTTTACAGGCGGTAAACGATATTGCCGTCAAAAAAAGCATCGCATAAAAACCCGTGAATAGCTTATTTTTCATGATCATTACTTTATTGGATACAACAAAGCTAATAAATAATCAAAGTGCCAAACATTTCGGCAGGCTAAAAATGGCTTACGTGATGGGTTGTATTGATTGTTATTTACCTGTCGAACTTATTTAGGGCAATCACTTTGCTGCGGAAATGCCGGCCTGGTACCCGGTGGTCCAGGCTGCCTGAAAATTATATCCACCGGTTATTCCGTCCATATCCAAAATTTCACCGGCAAAGTAAATTCCCCCGGCCATTTTGCTTTCCATGGATTGGGCATCAACCTCACTGAGGACTATGCCTCCGGCTGTTACAAATTCCTCTTTGAATGTGGTTTTTCCTTTCACGGGCAGGATAAATTGATAGCATACTTCAAGCAGCCGGTTTTGATTTTTTTTACCCAACTGTTCCGCCGTCAGATCTGGATCGATGCCAATGTCTTCCAATAAGAATTTCCATAAGGAATGGGGCAAATCGTTTGGCGTTAAATTGCCAATTTTCTTTTTGGGATTATCTTTTACTTTTTCTGATAATTCGATTTCCCAATCATTTCGGTTTTTTCCTGTCCAATTGATGAGTGCCGTGCATTCATATTTTTTATCGGCAAGATCTCGCGCCGCAAAGGCTGATAATTTAAGTACCGCCGGGCCGCTGATGCCCCAGTGGGTAATGAGCAAAGGTCCTGAAAATTCAAATTTAGTTCCCGCGATACGCACCGTTGCGCCGGGAACACTGACTCCTTGCAGAGAACATATCCGGTGGGCGGGCGAGTTGAACGTAAAGAGGGACGGAACCGGATTCATCGCACTGTGGCCAAGAGACGCTATCCAATGGAGTCCTTCTGCTTTCGGACTTCCTCCCGTGGCTATGATGAGTTTGCGCGTTTGAATCACTTGTCCGTTGCGGAAGTACACCTGGTATTCACCTTCCTGATGTTCTACCTTTATGGCGTCCATTCCCGTGAGCAGCTCTATTTTTTTATTTTCCGCTTCGTGCATCAGGCACTCAATGATGGTTTCAGACGAGTTGGAAACGGGAAATACCCTGCCGTCGGCCTCGGTCTTCAAACGCACGCCTCGCCGGGTGAACCATTCTTTCACTTCTTTAGGCCCGAAGGAATAATAGAGTTTCCGCAAAAATTTTCCACCCCGGGGATACCGATGTTGAAGCTCTTCCGGATCTTCTTCAGAACAGGTGACATTGCATCTTCCACCCCCTGAAATTCTCACTTTGGATAGAAATCTGCCTGACTTTTCAGCGATTACCAAGCTGAGGTCCGGTCTGCATTCCGCCGCGGCACAAGCGGCAAAAAACCCGGCGGCACCTCCGCCCAAAATCAGAATATCGGTTCTTTTTATCATGGATTGAAAGCACAAAGGTACTTTTGCAAAGCCGATGGAAAAAAAAGTTCAGTTAATTGATTGCGGACGCATCTCCTTTTTGGATGCTTGGAATTTGCAATCGCAGCTCTCTGAGGGGAAAAATGCCGCCAAAATTTTCAATCGGAATCATCCCGAACAGAAGGTACCCATTGGCCACCATTTACTTTTTTGTGAGCACGATCCGGTATATACTCTCGGCAAAAGTGGTTCTGAGGAAAATCTGTTGCTGAGTTTGGGAGAGCTGGGACACAGTGGAATTGACTTTTTTAAAATTAACCGGGGCGGGGATATTACGTATCACGGTCCCGGGCAGCTTACGGGATATCCCATTTTGGATTTGGAGGACTTTTTTACGGATATTCACAAATACATGCGTTACCTGGAGGAAGTCATCATCCGGGTATGTGCCCGTTTCGGGTTGAATGCAGGACGGATCAAGGGCCTTACAGGGGTATGGGTTGATTGGGAATATCCGCAGAAAGCACGAAAAATTTGTGCTCTCGGCGTGCACATGAGCCGCTGGATTACGCTGCACGGATTCGGTTTGAATGTATGCACGGATCTAACCTATTTTTCACATATTATTCCCTGCGGAATCAGCGATAAAGGCGTTACATCGCTTTCTGCGGAGTTGGGCCGGCAGGTGGGTATGGATGAGGCCAAGGCTCAAGTAAAGGCCTGTTTTTCGGAGGTTTTTAACGTGGAGTTGATAGAGCAGACCGCGTAATTCCTTTTAGTTGAATAGGAAGGTGACGATTCTTGTAAAAACGATGAAATCAAAAAAGGTCGTTTTTTAATCTTATAGTTCACATAATGGAAAAAAAAAGGCTCCGGATTACCGAAGCCTTTTCACCTGTTTGTGGAGGATTGTTATAATTTTCCTTTTACTTCTACTTCTTCGTAGGCCTCAATGATATCCAGTTCTCTGATATCATTGTAGTTCTTGATGCTTAATCCGCACTCGTATCCGTGATTTACCTCTTTCACGTCATCCTTGAATCGTTTCAATGCATCAATTTCTCCCGTGTGGATTACGATACCATCGCGAATCAGGCGCACTTTGTTATTGCGGAGTACCTTGCCGTCGAGCACGTAACAACCGGCCACGGTTCCCACCTTGGTAATTTTAAATACATTTCGTACTTCAATATTGGCCGTGACTTTTTCCACAATTTCAGGCGATAACATGCCTTCCATGGCCGTTTTGATTTCCTCGATGGCTTTGTAGATGATGGAATAATGGCGGATATCGATTTCTTCTTTTTCAGCCAATTTTTTCGCATTGGCCATTGGACGTACGTTGAAACCGACCATAATGGCATCGGATGCTGATGCAAGCAGTACGTCGCTTTCTGAAATGGCTCCCACCGCCTTGTGTATGATATTGACCTGGATTTTTTCCGTAGAAAGTTTGAGCAAACTGTCGGAAAGGGCTTCCACCGATCCGTCGGTATCTCCTTTGATGATGATGTTGAGCTGCTGGAAATCACCGATGGCGATACGGCGTCCGATCTCATCAAGGGTGATGTGTTTGCGGGTGCGAAGACCTTGTTCACGCAAAATTTGCTGACGTTTGGCCGCAATATCCCGAGCCTCTTTTTCATCGTCCATTACCTTGAATGTATCGCCCGCCTGAGGAGCTCCCGATAGGCCCAACACACGCACGGGTGTAGAAGGACCAGCTTCTTTTACTCTTCCGCCGCGTTCGTTGTACATGGCTTTTACTCTTCCGCTGAATGGACCGGCCAATAGCACATCTCCTACGTTCAATGTTCCGTTCTGAACCAGAAGGGTACATACGAATCCCCGACCTTTGTCCAGCGTGGCTTCAATTACCGTACCGGCGGCATTCCTGTTCGGGTTGGCTTTCAGTTCCAGTATTTCTGATTCTAAGATTACCTTTTCTAATAATTTATCCATGCCTTGTCCGCTTTTGGCAGACACTTCCTGGGCCTGGTATTTACCGCCCCATTCCTCTACGAGTAGATTCATTCCTGCCAGTGCCTCTCGGATCTTGTCGGCATTGGCTCCCGGTTTGTCAATTTTATTGAAGGCAAAAACCATAGGTACGGCGGCGGCCTGAGCGTGGTTGATTGCCTCTTTGGTTTGCGGCATCACGCTGTCGTCGGCAGCAATTACGATAATGGCCACATCGGTTACTTTGGCACCTCTGGCACGCATGGCGGTGAAGGCCTCATGACCGGGAGTATCGATAAAAGTAATGTGCTGCCCGTTTTCCATTTGTACCGTGTAGGCTCCGATATGCTGGGTAATACCTCCGGCTTCTCCGGCTATTACGTTTGCTTTCCGCACATAATCGAGCAAAGACGTTTTTCCGTGATCCACGTGTCCCATTACGGTTACTACGGGTGGCCTGGATACCAACTCTTCTGGACTGTCTTCTTCCTCTATTTCTATTTCCTGTTCTTCTGCTTTGATAAATTCTACCGAGAAGCCGAACTCTTCGGCTATGATGGAAATGGTTTCCGCATCCAAACGTTGGTTGATGGAAACAAAAAGACCCAGACTCAGACAGGCCGAAATAATTTTTGTCACGGGTACATTCATCATCGTAGCCAACTCATTGGCCGAAACGAATTCCGTTACCCTCAGGATGCTGCTTTCCTCTTCGGCACGCAACTGTTCTTCTTCCAAACGTGCGCGGACTTCCTCGCGTTTGTCACGGCGGAATTTTACCGACTTGCTTTTTTGACGTTCGCCCAGCCTGGCTAAAGTTTCTTTTACCTGTTTCTGGATTTCCTCTTCAGTCAGGTCGGCTTTTGCTTTCGGAGCAGGGCCTCCTTTACGCCTTGCGGCTGCAGCTGCGGGTCCGGCGTGGGCCGTTTTCTCTTTGTCATCAAAAATCCGCTCTTTTTTAATATCTACCTTGTCGGTCTTAATCCGCTTGCGTTTCCCCTTTTTATCAATTCCTCCCCCTTTGGATTCAGACTCGGTGGGTAATTCCATCTTACCCAATATTTTGAAGCCTTGCAGTTTTTCTGCCGTACCACGGATGGTTTCAATTTCCTTCGGTTCTTCCTGTACAGGTTGTTCCGTTGCGGCAGCTGCAATCGGCTCTTCTGATTTCTTTATCGGGGCCTGTTCGGCTTGCGGTTCGGCGGTGATTTCTTCAGAAGGTTTAGCTTTCTCCTGTTTTACTTCTTCTTTTTCTGTTTTTTTCTTCCCTTTTGCGGTTTTTCCGCTGGTGGGAAGTTCCATTTTGCCCAGAATTTTCAAACCGGATGTATCCTCAGTTTCTGACTGGGGTTCGGTCTTTTTATCCTCTACAGGAGGTGCAGCAACTGCCTGAACTGCTTCAGGTTCTGGCTCAACTTCCTTTGCCGGCTCGGGAGCGGGAACCGGTTTAGGCTGCTCTTTTACGGCCGTTGATTTAATGTTCAGAGGAATGGACAATTCTTCCTCTTCTTCTTTCTTTTCTTTGGCGATGTCGTCGATGGTAATGGACTCTCTGGGAGCCTTGTCTTTCGCAATTTTTTCAGACTTTTCTTTTACCGCTTTGTCGGGGGCGAACTCTTTGGCCAATAAATTATACACCGACTCCTCTACCTTGGTGTTCGGATTGGCATCGATGGCGTGGCCCGTTTTGGACAGAAATTCCACGATGGTATTGATACCCACGTTAAACTCCTTGGCTACTTTACTTAATCTCCAGGTTTGTGATTCACTCATGCCTTTATTCCAGCCGGATTTTTGTTTTTAATGCAGTTTTTTTTCTAGTCGGTTTTCAGGATTATTGGCCTTCCTCAAATTCAGAGCGCAGAATGTTCAACAACTCCTGAACGGTTTCCTCTTCTAAATCGGTACGGCGCACCAACTCTTCCGCAGGAATATCCAATACGGATTTTGCGGTGTCGCATCCGATGGCCTTGAGTTCATCAATGATCCAATCTTCAATTTCGTCGCGGAATTCATCCAGAGCCACATCTTCCTCATCGGTTTCCACGTCGCGGTAAACATCGATTTCATAACCGGTGAGTTTGCTGCCCAGTTTGATATTCATACCGCCTTTTCCGATGGCCAACGATACCTGATCGGCTTTCAGATAAACATCGGCCTTTTTGTTTTTGTCGTCCAGGCGAATGCTGTTGATTTTGGCAGGGCTCAATGCACGCTGAATAAACAGCTGAATATTGGATGTAAAGTTAATTACGTCGATATTTTCATTGCGAAGCTCACGAACGATACCGTGGATACGGGAACCTTTCATACCTACGCAGGCACCTACGGGGTCTATGCGGTCATCATAACTTTCCACCGCCACTTTGGCGCGCTCACCGGGCATACGCACAATCTTTTTTATGGTGATAAGACCGTCAAAAATTTCGGGTACTTCCTGTTCAAATAATTTCTGCAGAAACACTTCCGAAGTTCTGGATAATACAATGACGGGCGTATTGTTGCGCATTTCTACCTTGAGCACCACGGCACGAAGCGTATCGCCTTTTTTGTAAAAATCAGAAGGAATCATTTCGGATTTGGGAAGCACCAACTCGTTGCCTTCGTCATCCATGATGAGTAATTCTTTCTTCCAGATTTGGTAAACCTCGCCTGAAATAATTTCACCCACTCGGTCTTTGTATTTGCGGTATATCCCGTCTTTTTCCAATTCGGTAATGCGCATTTTCAGGTTTTGCCCCAATGCCTGAACCGCACGCCGTCCAAATGATTCCAGATATACCCGTTGGGTAATCTCTTCGCCGATTTCAAAGTCGGGTTCGATTTTTTTGGCTTCGCTGAACGCAATTTCCAGATGATCTAAATCCACATCATCGTCTGCCACGATTACGCGGTTTTGCCAAACCTCCAGGTCGCCTTTATCTACGTTGATGATGATGTCAAAATTATCGGCCGAGCCGTATTTTTTGATGATCATTCCCCGTATTACATCCTCCAGGATGCTCATCATGGTTACCCTGTCAATATTCTTGAGTTCTTTAAACTCAGAAAACGATTCGATCAAATTTACGTGATCCATCTCTGCTTCTACTTTTAAAAGGTGATTACTCTTTTGGCTTCTTTTATTTCTGAAAAATGAATGACATGAAGTTTTGGCTCTGCCCCTTTTTTCAAGGGCATTCCTTTTTTGGCCGGCTTGGGCATTTCGGTCAGCTCGATACCTTCATCGGTTACCCGGCTGAGTACCCCTTCCGTTTTTTTTCCGTCGTTGCGCAGTACGGAAATCTCCCGATCCAGGTTTTTGTGGTATTGTTTCATGGTTTTGAAAGGCCTGTCCATACCCGCGGATGACACCGTTAAATCAAAATCATCCATGGATTCACCGAATTCTTTTCGCAGACCTCTGTTCACCGCGATACAATCCTCCAACGTGAACTTGTCAAAACTGTCAATAAACACGTATACCTTGCCCAACGGAGTAATTTCTATCTCCGTGAGAAAGTGGGGAGTACCCTGGAGTAATCCGTTTACCGCTTCTTCTATTTTATTTTCTGTTATCATAAATAAAAGAGGGGACTTTCGGTCCCCTCTATCTACTGCGTTGCAAAGGTAACATTATTTACTTTATCAACAAATAATAGGCAATAATTCCCAGTCTTTTTCTGTTCTGGTGATTGTTGTAAACTCAGCTACTCTGCCTGTCATGTCATTTTTTTCGTTCGATTAAATCGGAACTTCTTCTTTATAAGTCTCCATGCCACCTAAACCGAGGGCATTGCAGATAATCGTGAAAATCCGCTACTTTTGCGCGTTTAAATCACGTAAGCATCATGCAGCACGAACTGAATGAACAGGAATTGATTCGCCGGCAGGCGTTGGAAGAATTAAGGAATCTGGGAATAGACCCTTTTCCGGGATCTGCTTACCCCGTGAATGTTCATGCTGCCGACATTAAGAATCGTTTTGATGCTGAAAAAAATCCCATGTCGGGAGTTTGTCTCGCCGGCCGACTGATGAGTATCCGGATTATGGGGAATGCGTCTTTTGCCGTACTCAAAGATGCTTCAGGTGAAATTCAGGTATACATAGCCCGTGATTCTGTTGCACCCGGTGAGGATAAGACGCTGTACAACACCGTATTCAAAAAGCTTATACACCTTGGCGATTTTGTTGGGATAAAGGGCCATGTTTTCCTTACTAAAACGGGGGAAATTACCGTCCATGCGGAAGAGTTTACTCTCCTTGCCAAGTCACTCCGTCCGTTACCCGTGGTGAAGAAAGACGCGGAAGGCAACATACATGATGCATTTACCGATCCTGAAAAGCGCCACCGTCGACGCTACGTGGATTTGGTAGTGAATGAGGGAGTGAAGGAAACATTCATTAAACGCACCAAAATGGTCAATGCCATACGTGAATTTTTGAATGCCCAAGGAGCGCTGGAGGTAGACACTCCTGTTTTGCAAAATATTCCAGGTGGTGCCGCAGCTCGCCCTTTTGCCACCCATCACAATGCGCTTGATATTCCTTTTTATTTGCGTATTGCGAATGAGCTTTATCTCAAAAGGCTTATCGTTGGAGGGTTTGACTGGGTATATGAATTTTCCCGTAATTTCAGAAATGAGGGAATGGATCGGACCCACAACCCCGAATTCACGGTGTTGGAATTTTACGTGGCCTACAAAGATTATTTCTGGATGATGGAGACCACCGAGAAATTGTTTGAGCATATCGCCTTGGCTACAAACGATTCCACGGAGGTGAGGGTAGGAGATCAGGTAATCAGCTTCAAGGCTCCGTTCCTCCGCGTGTCTATTTTTGATGCTATTAAAACACATACGGGTTTTGATATAACAGGAATGGAAGAGCCCCAATTGCGGGAGGTCTGTAAAAAATTAAATATTGAAACTGACCCCAAAATGGGTAAAGGAAAACTGATTGATCAGATTTTCGGGGAGACATGCGAGAAGCATTTCATCCAGCCTACTTTTATTACCGATTACCCGGTGGAGATGAGTCCGCTCACCAAAAAGCACCGCGAAAAGGAGGGTCTGGTAGAGCGTTTTGAATTGATGATTAACGGTAAGGAACTGGCAAACGCTTATACGGAGTTGAACGATCCCATAGAACAGCTTGACCGTTTCCATGAGCAGTTAAAGTTGGCGGAGCGGGGCGATGATGAAGCCATGTTTATTGATCATGATTTTGTGCGCGCACTGGAATACGGCATGCCGCCCACTTCCGGTATAGGTATTGGTATTGACCGTCTGGCGATGCTTATGACGAATCAGTCATCCATCCAGGAAGTCCTCTTCTTTCCACAAATGCGTCCTGAGTAGGGACGAGGAAGGACGCATTCATGAGCGCCGTCAGTAAATAAAAATTGCTGCGAATACATGCGTCCTGAGTAGGGACGAGGAAGGACGCATTCATGAGCGCCGTCAGTAAATA
>CAYYRB010000013.1:39281-48747 GCA_964473995.1 uncultured Candidatus Competibacteraceae bacterium
AAAATCGCGGCGAATACATGTGTCCTGAGTAGATAAGTCAGCGGTTCAGTCTTCCTTGAAGCCCTCCCGTGTGGACAAAGCAGATGCGTTTATTTTCGGATAGTTTTCCCTTTTTCACATTGTCGGCCAGTGCAAATAGCGTTTTAGCCGTGTAGACCTGCTCCAGCGGTATGGGAGCTGCCTCCATAAAACGGAGCAACTCAGGGGTGTTCTTGGCATAACCGCCGAAGTGGTATTCCGTGAGTATCTTTAAATTGGGTAGGGTATGCCCGGCTATAGCCTCGGCAACATCTTGAAGAAATTCACCCCCTTTCAGGGCAGAAACAGCCCGGATTTCGACGTCGGGTAGGGCAGAAGCAAAAGCGGCTGCGGTAGTACCGGTTCCGGCTGCCATAAAAAAAACATCTACCCTGTTTTTTAGGTAGGACGCCCATTCCACACAACCCTCAAAACCTTCCCGGTTTGCACCGCCTTCCGGAATTATATGCATGGGCCCGAAGCGTTTTCGCAGGGATGAAATATAATCAGGGGTATTCTTTTTTCCATAGTCCTCCCGAGATACAAACTCCAGAAGCATTCCGCATTCGATGGCAAACCTGAGGGTGGGGGATAGTTCATGCGGCCGTTCTCCCCTGATGACTCCCACGGTTTTAATTCCGTACGATTTTCCTGCTGCAGCCACGGCATGAATATGGTTGCTGTATGCTCCGCCGAATGTAAGGATTGCCGGCATTGGCATGGATAAAGCCTGTTTCAGGTTTTTTTTCAGTTTCCACCATTTATTTCCCTGATAATATCCGTGCGCCAGATCTTCGCGTAACACATGAATATCAATTAAAAATCCGCCTTCGGATGGGAGGCGGATTTGTTCAAATTGGGGCCGGTACACCGGAAATTCAGACATGTTTTCAGAGCATGATTTCATTGCCCGATTTATCACGAAACCGGAACTCGGTCAGGCGGAAATCCATGTTCGGCAAAACTTTCACAGGCTTTTTATAATGCCATCTCCATGAAAATGCTTTTGAGAAAATGCCTTTGGTCAAATACGCATGAATAAACGGATGGCATTCAATGGTTACGCCCGCTTCTCTTTGTTCGGTGAGCAGGTATCGCAGCTGATTTTCAATATCATCCAGAACGAGCAATGTGGCTTCCACCTTACCCGTACCTTGGCATGTGGGACATACTTCCTTGGTTTCTATGTCCATCACCGGGCGCACCCGTTCACGGGTAATCTGCACCAAGCCTATTTTGGAAGGGGGGAGGATATTATGTCGTGCACGGTCACTCTTCATTTGCGTTTTGAGATGCTCAAACAACCGGGCTTTATTTTCCGATTTGTGCATATCAATAAAATCAACCACGATGATACCTCCCATATCCCGCAGCCTGAGCTGACGCGCTATTTCCTCGGCAGCTTCCAGGTTGGCTTCGATGGCATTGGATTCCTGGTCGTTGTCACGCCTCAGCATATTCCCGCTGTTCACATCAATTACGTGGAGGGCTTCGGTGTGATCAATAATCAGATAACCTCCGCTTTTGAGGGAAACATTGCGTCCAAAGGCGGCCTTTACCTGCCTGGTTACCCCATAATGATCAAAAATATCCAGACGACCTTCGTAGAACTTGATCATTTTTTCTTTTCCGGGCATGGTATTTTCCACAAATTCCTTTAACTCATCATACAAAGTCTTGGAATTCATTACCACAGAATCGAAACTGAAATTTTCATTCATCAGGTCGCGCAGAATGGCCGAAGTACGCCTGAGTTCACCGAGCACCTTGGCGGGCGTTTCTCCCGTTTTAATCATGGCTACGGCCTGTTCCCAACGCTGAAGTTGCTCCCGCAGATCCCGCTCTATTTCGGATGTTTTTATCCCTTTGGCCGCCGTACGCACGATACACCCGAAATTCTTGGGAAGAAGGGGTGTGATGATTTTTTTCAGCCTGTCTTTTTCCGAGGCTTCCTTTATTTTTGAGGAAATGGATATCCGATCACCCAGAGGAGAAATGACCAAATAGCGGCCCGGAATAGAAATCTCGCAGGACAACCGGGGACCTTTTTGTGAAATGGGCTCTTTGGCTACCTTTACCAGCAACCGCTGACCCGGGCGGATAACGTCGGTTATTTTACCGTCTTTGGCAATTTCCGGTTCATGTTTCAGATACATGAGGTTTCCGGTTTTTTGTTTCCCGGAAATCAATTCATCAACATATTTATTCAGGGTGCGTATTCCGGGGCCTAAATCAAAATAATGCAGAAATGCATCTTTTTCGTACCCGACGTCTACAAACGCCGCGTTTAGATTTGGCATAACCCGGGCCACTTTGGCGAGATACAGATCACCTACCGTGTAGGCGCTGTCCATCATTTCCCTGTTAAATTCTACCAGTTTTTTGTCCTGAAGTACGGCAAGATAAACCTCGTTTCCTTTGACGTTGATAATTAACTCATTATTCATAAACGCGAAAACGAAATTAAGCGACAAAACAGGTTTGTCGCGTACTTAAATTGCTAAGAAAAAGAAAAACCTATTTTTTCTTTTTGTGCCGGTTTTTTCTAAGTCTTTTCTTGCGCTTGTGCGTGTTTATTTTACTTCTTTTTCTTTTTTTACCGCAAGGCATAACATTAAATTTAATGATGAATATTGCTTTTAAAGTCCGTAATTTTCTTTTAGGTAGTTCTCAGCTTCTTTTGCAGCCTCTTCATCCGGCGCATGTTTCTGGTATTCCTTGAGGAATAATGCGGCTTTCGCTTTATCCCCCATTTTGGCATACGTTTCGGCTTTGAAGAAGTAGGCATCGTGATAATTGGGGTCGGCTTCCAAAATCTGATCAAACCGGTTGATGGCTTTATCAAATTGGTTGGAGAGGATAGAAAAATCGGCGAGCTGGAGAAGGGCACGGATATTTTTGGGGTCTGCATCAACCACTTCCCTCAGCAGGGCAATACCCTCCATGGGGTTTTGTGATTTGCGGACCAGCACCGTACCTAAGCCGGTTTTTGCCGTAAGGTTTTGAGGTGAAAGTTCCAATGCTTTGCGGTAACATTCTTCTGCTTTGTCCCACCGAAAAGGGCGATTTTCATCATCTCCGAAGTCAGCCATGCTCAGGTAGCGGTCTCCTGTGATATTCCAGTCTTCAGGAGATTTTGTGAGTGCCGCCTTGTCTTCCATAAAAAGCACCGCAGCTCCCGGGTATTTCTGAACATCCCAAAATAAAATCATCTCATTCAAAACGGACTCTTTTTCTTTTTCGCCGGAAGTTTCATAAAGCTTTTTTTCCAACGCGTTTATTTGTTCGAGCGACTCTTTTTTGAGCGATTTCTTAATTTCGGTCAACTGATTGTCAAGGTCTTTTTTTACCTCAGCAACCGCTTTTTTCTCCAGGTTTTTTTCGGAATAATTTTTGGGTGCCGCAAAAACAAGAACGAACAGAACCAAAGCTCCGCCGGTTGTCAGCAGTTGTATGACTTTAGCTCTGTTCAATCGTTCATAGATTATTTAACTTTTTTCTTCACCTGGTCCATGAATACTTTGGCAGGCTTGAAAGAAGGTATGTTGTGAGCGGGGATAAGAATGGTAGTGTTTTTGCTGATGTTGCGTCCTTTCTTCTCAGCTCTTCTTTTAATGATAAAACTGCCGAACCCTCTCAGATACACATTCTCGCCTTTTGACAAAGAATCTTTTACATTTTTCATCATGGCTTCCACTACAGCCTGTACGGCCACTTTTTCTACTCCGGTCGTCTCGGAAATCTGGTTTACGATCTCAGCTTTTGTCATTATTTCTTAGGTTTTATATTGATACTCTTATAGATTGCTTATTTTTCAATCGGGGTGCAAATGTACGCGTCATTTTTTGATTTTTGTACCCGTGGAACATAAAATTTCGGAACTTTTAATAAAAAAATACCGCCAAATCAAGCGCGACTTGCCTTGGAGGCATACCAAAGATCCCTATTTGATATGGCTTTCCGAGGTGATTTTGCAACAGACACGGGTAGCACAGGGGCTGCCTTATTACCTGAAAATGGCTGAACGGTTTCCCGATGTGTTATCCTTGGCAGCCGCCGATGAGGATGAGGTTTTGAAGCTTTGGCAGGGACTTGGATATTACTCCCGTGCACGAAACATGCAGGCCACGGCCAAAGAGGTAGTTTCCCGATTCAACGGACAATTTCCCCGTACATATCAGGAACTTATTTCGCTGCGAGGGGTAGGCGATTATACGGCATCCGCTGTGGCCTCTTTTTCCTCGGATGAACCCGCTGCCGTGGTGGATGGAAATGTTATACGGGTTTTATCCCGGCTGTTTGCTATTTCCACCTCGGCCGATTCAGTTGCGGGCAAACGCCTATTTAAGGAGGTGGCAACGGAAATTCTGGGCAAGAAGCATCCCGGCCTTCACAACCAGGCCCTTATGGAATTTGGGGCTTTAGTATGCACACCGCGCAATCCGGGTTGTGCCACCTGCGATTTGGCCTTTTTATGTCAGGCAAGATCAAACAATGAAGTGTTGCGATTTCCTGTGAAAAAGGAAAAGAAGAAACCCCGCGACAGATTCTTTACCTTCGTACATTTCCGCAGCCGGGGCAAAACATGGATTGAAAAGCGCGGTGATTCCGAAATTTGGAAAGGGCTCTACCAATTTCCGCTATTGGAAACGGAAAGGTTGCCCCAAATCGATGAATTGCCGAAATTGATTCAGAGTCGATTTGGTTTGAAAAAGAACAGCATAATGAACATTTCTTCGTTGGTTCAGCATCTTTTATCTCATCAAAAACTGCATATTCGTTTCGTTACCGTGTCAGAGGAACCGGGCTCCACCCATTCCTCTTTTTTCGCCGTGGACGAAAATATCCTCGATCAGTTCGCTTTTCCGGTGGTGATCGCCAGATATCTTTCTGATCGGTGATGATTTCTTTTGCACGGCCTTAAATTTAGTTGTCAAGTTTTTCTGCCTGCCTTTAAACAGAAAAATGGACCCGATGACTTGGTAATTTTGCGGCAATTTATATTTTTGGTGTTGACAATTCAATATTCGGATAATTCATGAACGGAGTAAACAAAGTGATTTTGGTGGGAAATATGGGAATGGATCCGGTATACACCAAGTTGGATAACGGTGCTTCTAAGGCTCGTATCCGCATGGCTACCACCGAAACCTACCGCAACGTGCAGGGTGAACGTTTTGATCGTACGGAATGGCATACCATCATCCTTTGGCGGGGCTTGGCCGACCTCGCTGAAAAATACCTGCACAAAGGAAGTCGGATTTATGTTGAAGGAAAATTGCGTACCCGGCAGGTTACCGGGCAGGACGGTGTGAAGAAAAACATCACGGAAATCGAAGCGGAAAATTTGGTTATGCTAGACCGCCGCCAGGATGCTCCCGGAGGGAAGTCCACCTCCCCCGAAGGTTATGATTTTGTTTCACCCAATTCCCGGGCTGAAAACGCATCACCAAGTCATGACAGCCCTTTTGATGCCGATTTGGAAAACTCCATCGGATTCTGATTTTTTGTTAACTTAAACTTGTAAATTTTGGACGACCCCGGCGGTTATTTAATCTATCTTTTTCCGCAACTCCATCAGTGGATGTTTGCGGGTGCTTTTCATCCTACCGTAGGCATTCTTTCGGTGATTCTTCTCCTGATTATTTCCGGTTTGATTTCTGCTTCCGAGGTGGCTTTTTTTTCACTTTCACCAAAAGAATTGGATCAAATAGAAGAAGGACCCGCAAAAAAAAGACTTACGGTTCTTTTAGGTAAACCCAAATCCCTTCTCGCTACCATTCTGTTGTTAAACAATACCGTGAACATCGGTATCGTAGTGGTTTCAGATGATCTGCTAAAAAATGTATCCTGGCAAAATACACCCGATTGGCTTGTGTTTTCGATAAAGGTGGTGCTCATCACCTTCGTTATCCTTCTTTTTGGAGAAATTACCCCCAAAGTTTACGCCACCAAGCACAACCTTACTTTAGCCAAGTTTTTTTCAGGCGTTATGTCCTTTTTGGTGCGTATGTTTCGCCCATTTACCTGGACTTTGGTCACTATGTCCTCTTTTTTGGACAATCGCCTAAAGAAAAAGGGCAATGCATTTTCGGTAGAAAAACTGACCGATGCACTTGAACTGACCACCGGCGAAGAAATCAGTGATGAAGAACACAAAATGCTGAAGGGAATCGCCGAGTTCGGCTCTCTTGACGTGTATTCCATCATGACACCACGCACGGATGTGGCTATGGTAAATGTGGAAATGCCACTACCCACCGTTCTTCATGAAATCCTAAAAACAGGATATTCCCGAATGCCCGTATTCCGGGAAAAGGAAGATCAAATCGTAGGAATTCTCTACATTAAGGACATCCTTCCTTACATCAATGAGGCTGAAGACTTTGCCTGGCCTAAGTTGCTTCGTGAACCGTTTTTTGTGCCCGAAAACAAAAAAATTGATGATCTGCTGAAAGAATTTCAGTCCAAAAAAATGCATATGGCCCTAGTAGTGGATGAATTTGGCGGCTTTGAAGGTCTGGTAACGCTTGAGGATATCATTGAGCAGATTATCGGTGAAATCAATGACGAGCATGATGATGATGCGGTAGATTTCCACAAAATCACCGACCACGAATTCATTTTTGCAGGTAAGACCTCCGTGACTGATTTTTTGAGAATCGTGGATTTTGAGAAAGACTTCTTTGCTGATATTGAATCGGAACCGGAGACCTTAGCCGGGGTCTTATTGGAGTTATCCGGGAAAATTCCCTCACGTGAACAAAAAATCACCTTTAAAAATATAACCTTCCGTGTGTTAAACGCCGATTCCCGCCGCGTTAACAGGTTAAAGGTATCTATTGCTCCAGACGATGAATCACAAGGCGTTGTGGTAAAAACGCGTATGCCTTTGGGGTTTATTTTTTTCGGACTTGTTCTTTCTTTTTTTACATCCTGCGGTGGAGATAAAGAACCTATACCGCGCCCGAAGGGATATTGGGAAATCGCCTTTCCCAAAAAAGAATATCGGATGTACGACAGCCTATGCCCGTTTACGTTTGAGTATCCCGTTTATGCGCAAATCAGTCCCTTTACCCGCGATGTGTCGAAAATCTGTTGGTTCGATATCGTTTTTCCTGATTATCGGGCTACGCTGCATGTGAGTTATGAGGATGTGGGAAATGATTTTGTGCGATTTTCAGAAGACCAGCATACACTCGCCTACAAACATACCTCCAAGGCCAATGCCATTGAAGAGATTTTTATCGAAGCACCCGAAGATCGGGTATGGGGGATTATTTATGATATCCAAGGCGATGCCGCTTCCAATTTTCAGTTTCATGTAACCGATAGTCAGCGTCATTTTCTTCGGGGCTCTCTCTACTTTGATTTTAAGGCCAATCAAGACAGCACGTCACCCGTTCTGGATTTTCTCAAACAGGATATTACACGTCTGGTTGAGACGGTGAAATGGAAGTAGTTATTTGATGCGGTGATAGTAATATAAAGAAATCAGCAACAAAACTACCGCACCGGCCTGGTGCAATACGCCGAGCCATATCGGTACCGCCAAAAGCAGAGTAAAAACACCTAGGATAAATTGCAGCGTAATCATCAGCGCCATTCCGTTCAGCGCCATGCGGGCTTCGTATCGAATTGATGCGAAGCGTCCGGCTACCCAAAGTGCCCAAATGGAAATAAATAAGAGAATACCCAGTGTCCTATGCATAAATTGGATTCCCGCCAAATTCGGCGACCCATTGTTTGATGTACCGATTAAATTGAGATATACGGGCTTTTGTGCAAAGGTTCCTTCGGCTACAAATTCTCCGTTCATGAGAGGCCAGGTATTGTAGATTTGCCCGGCATCTTTTCCAGCCACGAAGGCTCCGTAAATTACCTGCACGATCAGCAGTCCGAAGGTTATTTTCCAACCTGTTTTCAGGAAAGCAGAGCTTGTTTTCACGCCCCGTTGTTCAGGGTGGGTTATGTCCAGAATTATCCACCAAATAAGGGAAAGTGTGGTCAATGCCGTACAAAGGTGCATGGCCAGTCTGAAATGGCTTACCCTTGGTTCATTCACCAGGCCGCTTTTTACCATGTACCAGCCTAAAAATCCCTGGAAACCGCCCAGAGCAAAAAGGAAAATAAGTTTTGGAATGGCTTTTCGTGTGAAATATCCTTTTTTCAAAAACCATAAAAAGGGAAGGAGAAATACCATTCCTATAAATCTGCCTAAAAATCGGTGAAGCCATTCCCAAAAATAAATTTTCTTGAAGTTCTCTAAAGCCGTAGTGCCTTCTCCGAAATGATATCGGTTTTTGTCTACATATTCAGGGGTGAGTTTGTACTTTTCAAATTCTTCGTACCATTTTTCTTCCGAAAGCGGGGGTATCGTTCCCGTTACCACATTCCATTCGGTAATGGATAGGCCAGACTCCGTAAGTCTTGTTATGGCTCCCACTAAAATCATGGTAAATACCAAGAATAATCCGGAGTATAACCAAAGTATGACGGGCTTCCGTCCTTCTGTTTTTATCAGCATATTCGGCAAAATTGCATTTTTTTGTACGGATTACATTTTATTGAACCGACAAAAGTTAAAACAACGCAACCATGGAACTGGTTTATGTAGTGGCGGCAGATAGTAAGGAAGCGGAAAAGTTGGCCCAAGGGCTCATTGGGCAGGGTCTTGCCGTTTGTGTGAATATTTTTTCTCCTGTCAGGACTTATTATACATGGAAAGGAAATCTGGAAACTTCTCAGGAGGTAGTTCTATTAGTGAAAACCGCCCAAGGCTATTTTTCTTTGATAGAGGAATTTGTACGAAAGCACCATTCGTACGAGATTCCCGCCATTTTCAGTATCCCCGTTGAAAGGGTCAGTACACCTTACCTCAATTGGATTTGTGGTGAATTGGAAAAGGGAAAGGAATCCTAACTTTGCACAAAATTTTCGGGAAATGGGAAATGATAAAACAAAGGCGGTTCATTCCGAAAAGGCTCCGGAGCCGGTCGGGCATTATCCGCATGCACGCAGGGTGGGAAACCTGCTTTTTCTTTCCGGTGTGGGGCCTCGCGAACGGGGCACCAAGAAAATTCCCGGTGTAGAATTAAATGAACAAGGAGCTATTGTTTCTTATGATATAGAAGCCCAGTGTCGATCGGTATTTCGCAATGTCAGGCAGATTTTGGAAGACTCTGGCTCTGCTTGGGAAAATATGGTTGATGTTACTGTGTTTTTGACGAATATGAAGGATGATTTTTCCGTATACAACAGGCTGTGGGCTGAGTATTTTTCCGAAAATCCTCCGTGTAGGACCACGCTTGAAATCAATTGCCTTCCAACGCCGATTGCCATTGAATTGAAAGTTATTGCTACTATATAGCGCATACTTTTCTTTTCCTGCTTACAAACAAAAGCCCGACCTTTCGGGACGGGCTTTTACAATGAGATGATAGAGCAA
>CAYYRB010000014.1:0-15175 GCA_964473995.1 uncultured Candidatus Competibacteraceae bacterium
CGACGGGCGGGAAACCCTGGTCTGTCTCACGGAGGATGGTCGTTTTTTTTTGGAGAGGCTGACTGATTTTCTGGAGCACGAAGAACGTGTTTTGCCCCTCAGTGAGGCCGAGGCATGGACATTAAATGAGTTGTTGGACAAGTGTAGAGATTGATTTTTGATTATATAAATGTATATACATGCATGTGGTGATTTATAAAAAGAATCCGTTTGTTTTATTCAGGCGTCGGGAGCGGGAAAATACCGGTCCGAATTTTGTTTTTGGAATCACCGTTTTCCGCATGGTATTTTGCGGTAGCCCTGAAGAAAATCTGAAGCCCTATTCATCGTATAACATGTCCGTATGAAAACAATAGTGCATAAAGCCGATTCGCGTGGCAAAGTTGATCATGGATGGCTCCGCGCCAATCATACGTTCAGCTTCGCCGGTTATTACAATCCTGAGCGTATCCATTTCGGTGTGTTGCGCGTGCTTAATGATGATTGGGTGGCGGGAGGAATGGGCTTCGGGATGCACCCGCACGATAATATGGAAATTATCAGCATTCCGCTTTCCGGAGCCTTGCGACACCGCGATAATATGGGCAATGAAGGTGTTATCACAGCGGGCGAGGTACAGGTTATGAGTGCGGGTACGGGCGTGTTACACAGTGAGGTGAATGCGCATGCAGCCGAGCCTGCCACCTTGCTTCAAATCTGGCTTTTGCCTGCCCAAAAATCCGTGGAGCCCCGATACGATCAGGCGGCTTTCGATTTTTCAAAAGAAAATGAATGGGTACAGATTGTTTCTCCCGTGGGTTCAGACGAGCCCGGATTGAAGATTCACCAGGATGCCCGTTTTTATCTCGGACGCCTTAAACAAGGTTTTGAGGATGAATATGCGATTAAATCAGTCCGCCACGGTATGTATGTTTTTGTCATTGAAGGTATGCTCAACGTGAATAATCAGCCGCTTCATGCCCGCGACGGATATGGGCTTTGGGATACGGGATCTGTTTCTGTCCGGGCCGACCAAGATGCCTTCGTGCTGATCATGGATATTCCCATGCAGATATAACATCGAAAATCAATTATAAACCATAAATCAAAGTAAAATGAGCAAGTCAACCTGGGTGATAGACCCATCGCACAGCCACATCGGGTTTAAAGTGAAACACCTGATGATCTCCACCGTTTCCGGTGAGTTTACCCGCTATTCGGCCACCGTGCAGGCTGAGGATGACCGGTTTTCCGGTCTGGAAGCCGCTTTTACGGCTGAAGTGGCATCCATCACTACGCAGAACGAGCAGCGTGACGGGCATTTGAAATCGGCCGACTTTTTCGATGCGGAACATTTCCCCAACATCGTATTCAAAAGCACAGGCGTAAAGAAAACGGACGATGATGAATTTGAGTTGCATGGCGAACTCACAATCAAAGCGGTGACCCGGCCGATACAACTGGAAGTGGATTTTTCCGGGGTTGTTGCCGATCCCTACGGAAACACCAAAGCGGGATTTTCCTTAAAAGGTAAAATAAGCCGTGCCGACTTCGGACTTGTCTGGAGTGCGGTGACGGAGGCCGGCCACGTGGTAGTGAGTGATGAAGTAAAATTCGCCATGGAAGTACAGCTGGTTAAGCAAGGGTAAACCGTAACCGGCAATTTTTTCAAAAACCGCTTCGGAGTATCGGAGCGGTTTTTTGCATCAGGAGGCTGCCATGATAATCAGGATGAGCAACAACAGCCTAGCCGACCAGCCGAGTACTCTTACCGTATGCAGTTTCATGAATCTGGAGAGGCCCTCTGCATCTTCAGGCCCGTTGATTTTTTTGAGTTGAGGATTCAGATAGGTAAAAGTGAATATCAACAGCGCCACCAGCAGCGCAAGCGATACGGCTAAGTAAGGGTAGGAGGGACTTTGGGTGGCCAGCAGCATGAGCGTGAAGCCGGTGAGCGCTTCAAACGCCATTAGCGGGTAGGATATCATGATGGTGACCCGGCGACGGTTGTCCAAATATTCCGCCCAACGCGAAGCATTTACGAAAGGAGTAAGGGGGTAATGTACCACGTGCATGAACCACGACATGGCCGTTACGGCTATGCAGAGCAATATGTGAAAATAGAATACAGCCATAACAAACAAACAAATAAATAGGTTCTTAGTTCAAAGGTAGCCAAACCGCCGTGAACTTTCCCATGTGCCGGCATTTGGTATATTTGGCCTTCTTTTCATGAACGAAACCTTACTCATACTCATTAAATTTGCTCTGGTGGGTGCCTCCGGAGTTTTGGTGGATTTTGGCGCGACATGGTTTCTGAAAGAAAAGATACGCATGCCTAAATATGGTGCCAACAGCCTGGGATTCATGTTGGCTGCATCCAATAACTTTATATGGAACCGGGTATGGACATTTAAAAGTGAGAATCCTGATCTGGCCTTGCAGTATCTCATTTTTATTTTGGTTTCGTTGGGCGGCTTGGCCTTTAATAACGCCGCCTTGTGGTTTTTTCATGAAAAGCGCCACATGCCGTTTTATGTTTCGAAAATATTGGCCGTATTCGTAGCCATGTTCTGGAATTTTTTCGGGTATAAATTTTTTGCCTTCCGATGACGAATTTTTCCATCAAAATCGGTCACTTTCTTTTTCGTTATATGTTTCCCGTATATAACATGATTTATCCGATGTTTAAAAACAGGCAGGATAAAAGGGAAATTTCCATTCTCCGGGAGCAAATAAAACTAAATGATGTGGTTCTGGATATCGGTGCCAATATCGGCTTCTATACCCAAATGCTTTCAAAACTGGTAGGTCGGAAGGGAAAAGTGTATGCATTTGAACCCGATTTGCTTAATTTTAAAAGGTTGCAAGAGAACTGCGGCAGACTTCCCAACGTGGAATTGAATAACAAGGCGGTAAGCGATTCGACAGGGAAAATTAAATTTTACAAAAGTGCGTTATTAAACGTCGATCACCGTACCTATCCGGGTGATTTTTATGAAAGTATTGAGGAGATTGATTGCATTTGTCTGGATAGCTTTTTACCGGAAAACCCCAAAATTGATTTTATTAAAATAGACATACAGGGGTATGAAACTGCTGCATTCCGTGGGATGCGAAATATTCTGAAACAAAATCCTCAAGTTAAAATTCTAAGCGAATTTTGGCCGCATGGCTTGCAACAGGCAGGTGAAAATGCGGAAGCATTTCTCACTATTTTTTGGGATGCCGGATTGCGGGTTTTCTTTGTTACGGAAACCGGTTTTGAACCTATTACGCCCGAGAATTGGAAGCAGTATAATCGTCAGGGATTTTCGGCATATATGAATATATTTGTTACCCGCAATTTGGACTAAAATGGCAACCAAAAAAAATACGAAAACTACCCAAATTCCCAAAACCGTCAGTCGAAAACCGGCCGTGGTCGAAGCTGATTTGATTGATCGTTTTGATCTCTTCTTGGGAAGGCATTCAAGGTCAATTTTTTGGGGCATTTTAGGGCTGGTTACCTGTTTGGTCATCGGTTTGTTCGAAATGAAAATCGGTCTTGCCAACGATGATGCATTATACATTGAAGCCGGAAATAATTATGCAAAGGACTTTTTTAGTTATTTTTATAAGGCTACGGCTCCTTTATATAGCATGGTCGTAGGTGTGCTCATTCTCTTATTTGGCCCCAAGTTGGTAGTATTGAAAGCATTTTCAAGCCTATTTTTTTTAATCTCCTTATTCCTGATGTATCGGGCCTATCGGAATCGGATTCCGAATGCTGTTTTGTTTGCCGCATTATTTATTACGGGAACGAATTATTTATTCTTGATTCACGCGGCACTTACCTACACGGAGTGCTTTTTTGCCATGGTGCAGATGCTTTTCATTTGGGCTGTTTTCAACCTGCTTGAAAAACTGGAAACGGAAAAATTCCCATGGAAAAACTGGATGTTGTTCGGTGCCTCGGTCGGTTTGTTATACATGACCCGTAATGTAGCGGCTGCGGCAATCTTTGCGATTTTGGCCTATTTTCTTTTATACCGTCAATTTCGAAATTTGATTACGGCAGTTGTTTTTGGTTTTTGTTTTATCCTGCTTTACGAAAGCGTGAAATACCTGATTTGGGATCTTCCGTTTTTTAGTCAGTTTTCCAATCAGGGAACGATGATGGTTCGTAAAGATATTTTCAATCCCGCGGATCCGAACAATACGGCTGAAACCTCAGGCGGTTTTTTTGTTCGTTTTTGGGGCAATGCTGAGGTATATATCGGTCAACGTTTTTGGGAATTGTTGGGCATCCTTGATGCCAACCGTAAAATGGAGCCCGCTGCCAAAACTATGTTGACCCTGTTTACGTTGCTGATTTTTCTTCCAGGCCTGATTTTTAGTTACATTCGGAAAAACAAGTATGTTTTGATATCCTGTTTATACTTTGGTGCATTATCGGGTGCAACCTATTTTGGAATTCATGTATATTGGGCTCAGGCCCGATTAATCATGATTTATTTTCCGTTTATTTTTATTATGATTTTTTACGGCTGGCGAGAGTTGTTCCGAACCAAATTCTTGAGCGGATATACGTTTTTTTGGTTTTTGATTTTGGCTATATTTTTACTCCCAAATGTTGTTCTTTCCGTAAGTGCAATTCCTGCCAATCTTCGAATTTTAGCTAAAAATGCTTCCGGAGATGAATTTTATGGATATACAACGGATTGGAAAAACTTTTTTGAAGCCAGTCGCTATTGTTCGCGCCAATTACCTGAAGGCAGTTACGTGGCCAGCCGCAGGGCGCCCATGTCTTATGTTTATGGCGATTTTAAGGAATTCTATCCGGTTTACAGCCTCACTTCGAATGATCCGGATAGTTTGCTGATGAAATTTAAAGAGAATAAGGTAACCCATGTCCTGCTTGCAGAGCTCCGCATTAATCCCAAACGGTATATACCCGGCCGATTTATTAATACGTTGCATCGATATGTTATGGTCATTGCCCAAAAGTATCCCAACGTGTTCAAGTTGGTGCACAAGGTCGGCGTTCAGGAAGTATCCGAAATCTATGAAATTCGATATGAATTTGCCACACCGGAATACACCAACCCAGAATATCTTAAGTCGTCATCGTCTGAAATCAGTCCCCCTCAAACTAGTGAGGATGAAAATGCGGATACGGCAAAGTAATTTAGTTTAGAACGAATAAAAAAGCACTTATGAAACAATTGGGCAGCTTATTGCCTCTAACTTTACTACGTATTTTTGGAGCTAAAATTTTATTTTTTTTTGTACGGTTGTTCGTTCGTAAAAATAAAATAGTAACCCGGAGAAATAACATAAATTTTGAGCTCGACCTCGGCGAAGGGATTGATTTATCCATTTACCTTTTTGGAAATTTTCAAGCCCACGTATTTAAAAATAAATTCATCAACATAAACCCCGAATCCAACCCGGTAATTGTTGACGTGGGAGCCAATATCGGAGCCATGAGTCTTCGATTTGCAGAACAATTTAATGCCACTGTTTACGGATTTGAACCAACCGACTATGCTTTCGGGAAATTAAAACGCAATTTGGAGCTGAATCCCGAATTGTCAAAACGAATCTCTGTTACCCAATGTTTCCTGTCCGATAAAAATGAAGATAACCCGAATTTAATTGCGTATTCAAGCTGGCGGGTTGACGGGAAATCTTTTTCTGAAACGCATCCGTTGCACGGCGGCAGTGCCATGTCGGCTGAAAATATTCCTTCTTTCCGCTTAGATACATGGCTTGAGACAAATGTCATCCAAAAAGTGGATTTGATTAAGATTGATACCGACGGTCACGAATACGAAGTGCTTGCGGGATCTACGCGCATTCTGGCTCAGTTTAAACCGATTGTTATTTTTGAAGCAAGTGTTTACCAAATGAAAGAAAACGGGGTGCAATTTTCCGATTTTGAGAACATATTCAGACCCCTCGGTTATAAAATATACAATGCGCGAAATAACAGGGAGATTACTCCTGAGAATTCTTCACGTATGGTACCCGAGAAAACCGGAATAGATTTAATCGCCGTTCCTGAAAAATAAAACGCAGGCTTAATACGGTTTCTTTATCAGCCTTAGTTCTATAAAAATAAAGACGAGATTAATTGGCCTTGCACTGCTTATCCCCGCAAATAGGGAATGGCTCTTTGATTATTGCCGTTGCAAGATGGCGGTCTGAACCGATTTCCATTTATAGTGCGATGGATGGGTTTCATCTGTTTTTAAATCAGGTGTTTATTTGCGAAATGACAACCGTAGAAGACGATTTGTTTAGATCGGATTAGCCATAAGTAAATAGGGCATTTTTTATCTGCGGGAAGTGCATGCGGCTCTTTTTCATATGCAAAGCCTTACATTCGTACTGAATTCAATTTCGAGCTTCATTTAAAATTATGACATCAGCCAGTTCACCGAAAAAGGAATATTTTGACAGTATTGCCCAAGGGTTAAGCGAATACAGAAGAACCAGAAAGTATTACTGGAACGATATAGTAGATTATTGTAATTTCTACATACAGCCGCACGAATCGGTGCTTGAGATCGGTTGTGCCAACGGGGATACGCTCTCCAAGTTAAATGGAACGAGAAAGGTTGGTATTGATTTCAGTGGAAAAATGATTGAAGAAGCCTTAAAGGCGCATCCCGGAATCACGTTTCATCAAATGAATGCGGAACAGATTTCCCTGACTGAAAAATTTGATGTGATTGTTATATCCAACACCATCGGTTTTGTGGATGACGTACAGGCCGTTTTTCAGCAATTGCGAAACGTGTCTCATCCGCGTACGCGCCTCATCATCACCTACTACAACCAGCTTTGGGAACCCCTGCTGAATTTGGGCGAGACGCTCGGTTTTAAAAAGAGAACGCCTGAGCAGAGTTGGCTTTCCACCAAGGATATCAAAAACCTGCTGTATCTCGCCGGATTCGAAAGCTTCAGGGAAACCCGCAGGCTGCTTTTTCCCTTTTATATTCCCCTGTTTTCTCGGTTGATGAACAAATATGTGGCTCATCTGCCTTTTTTCAACGCATTCTCCATCAACAGCTTCATCAATGCCCGGCCCATGCCCGACCCTGCAGCGGATGTGTCACAGGCCTATTCTACCACCGTGGTCATTCCTGCCCGAAACGAAGCCGGCAACATTGAGAATGCCATCCTTCGTTTGCCCCGTTTCGGCAAAAACGTGGAAATTATTTTTGTGGAAGGAAACAGCACGGACAATACCTGGGAAATTATTCTGGAGGTACAGAAAAAGTATGCCCACACACACGACATTAAAGCCATACGGCAGGATGGAAAAGGCAAGGGAGATGCGGTGCGCAAGGGATATTCCATCGCTACGGGAGATATCCTGATGATTCTGGATGCGGATTTGACGGTACCTCCGGAAGACATACCGAAGTTTTATTACGCCTTGGCTTCGGGCAAAGCGGAATTCATCAACGGTTCACGCTTGGTTTACCCTATGGAGAAAAAGGCCATGCGCTTTTTGAATATGTTGGGGAATAAATTTTTCAGCATGGTGTTCAGTTGGCTCCTCGAGCAAAACATAAAAGACACGCTCTGCGGTACCAAGGTGATGTTCCGCGAAGATTACCTCAGGCTGATTGAAAACCGTACCTTTTTCGGTGAATTTGACCCCTTCGGGGATTTCGATTTACTTTTCGGCGCCTACAAACTCAATCTTAAAATCGTGGATTTGCCCATCCGCTACCGCGACCGTACCTACGGATCCACCAATATATCCCGATTCAAACATGGGTTGCTCCTGCTGCGTATGTGTTGGTTTGCCTCAGGTAAAATAAAATTCATCTGATTTTTGGTTCATCCTCCTTCAGGGTCAGCGCATAAAACGCGAAAGCCAGGTAGGGAATCACCGGCATTTTATAGCGGACCAGGGCTCCCGAAATATTTACGGTAATTCCGCCTAGAGCCAACACCAGTAAGCCGAAAATAATCAGGTTAAATGACAATGCTTTCCATGGGGAGTTTCGGTTCATCCGATAAATCAGGAAAGCGATGATGCCCAAAAACAGTCCATTTTCAAACACGGCGGCCCACTCCATCAGGCTGTCTGCATCTTGCGGAAAAGGCCTGAACAGTGCATTTTTTAGACCGGTCGGGGCCAATTGCATGAGTGAGAAAAGGTCAGGTTTCATTTCTGGGATGTGAAATGCGCTTCCGGCACTTGTGTTTTCAGCCACATTGGCAAAAGCATTCTTTTTCGCGGCAATGAGGGTGGGTATATCCCTTTGCGGAGCCAGCTTTCCCCATAGCAGAATGGCGACGGGAATAAGGGCCAGAAACAGCAGGGAAATGCGCAGTGATTTTCGCACCGTGGCCTTCAGCGGAGTGATAAAAATGCACACCAACGGCACTATTAACGCCAATCCTACATAAAACTTGGAAAATAAAATCAGCAGAAATCCCGGAATGAAAACAAGAAACGCCTTGGGATTTTTTTTCGTTTTCAGTTGGATGGCCGAGCCCATCGTCAGGGCTAAACCGGCCATCAGCATAGGTTCTTTCATCAGGGCCGACGACCAGAAAAGTTCGGAAGGCCAAAGGTTGAGCAGGGCGAATACAGGCAGGGGGTTCAGGGAGAAAACGCCCGTTACGGCTTTAAAGAGATAGGCTTGAGCCAGGGTTCCCGCGAAACATACGAGGACCAGATTGCCGAAATAGGAACCCGCGGTAAGCGTCATCAGGAGCGCGTTGAGGCGGATGAGCGTCCGGTTTTCGTTGATGAATCCGTCATCGAACGATTTGTACCAATTGTTCATCGTGTCATACACGGGCAGCAGGTCGGGTGTTTGCCCGTCGATGCCCGTGATCAGTTTCACATAGAGGTCTGGCCGGATGCCCAATAAGTCATAGGCCACGCGGGCGTCGGCAAAAAAACGGTAGATATCGGAGGTGCTTTTGTCCGTGTAGTAATCGGTGTAAATCCACCAAACCAGCACGCCGATGGCGATTTTTAGCATAAACAGACCGAGGAATGCGGTATTGTATTTTTTTTCTTGGTGAAACAGCGGAATAAAATAAACGAGTCCCACCAGAAAGAAGAGCCAGGCCAAGGCGGGAAGTATGTTGGAAAAAACGGGCTCCACGTACTAATTTTCAGCAAACTTACTTTAATTGATTTAAAAGGCGGAATGGTTGTTTGGGGATTGTTGGAAAATTGGGGAAAACACGCCTTTGGCTTGCTCAGTGTTACGCGCAGAATTGCCTAATTTTGTGGCGAAAATTGTTCATCATGTCCATTGATACCGCTTCGCTTCACGCGCCTACAACCCCCGAAACAGCCAAAAAGTTGGGATTGCTCCCCGAGGAATTTGATAAGATTACGGAGATTCTAGGCAGGGTTCCCAACTTTACCGAATTGTGCGCTTATTCCGGTATGTGGAGCGAGCATTGTTCTTATAAAAATTCCATTGTGTGGCTCAAGACACTTCCGCGCAAAGGGAAGCGCATGCTTGCCGAGGCCGGTGAAGAAAATGCCGGACTGATTGATATCGGTGACGGTTTGGGTTGCGCCTTTAAAATTGAATCACACAACCACCCCAGTGCCATTGAGCCCTATCAGGGAGCTGCCACAGGAGTGGGAGGCATCAACCGGGATATTTTCACCATGGGGGCAAGGCCCATCGCTCAGCTGAATTCGCTTCGTTTCGGCGACATTAAAAATCCCAAAACCAAACGCATCATCAAAGGCGTGGTAAAGGGAATCGGTGATTACGGAAACGCATTTGGCGTTCCCACGGTGGGCGGAGAAGTATTTTTTGATGATTGTTTTACCCAGAATCCGCTGGTGAATGCCATGTCGGTAGGTATCGTGAAAACGGAACGCATCGTTTCCGCCATTTCGTACGGTGTCGGAAATCCCGTGTTTATCGTGGGTTCGGCCACGGGTAAGGATGGTATTCACGGAGCCTCTTTTGCCAGTGAGGATATCACCGAGGAAAGCGCCAAAAACCTTCCTTCGGTTCAGGTAGGCGACCCGTTTCAGGAAAAATTGCTGCTGGAGGCTTCGCTTGAATTGATTAAGACCGATGCCGTGGTGGGTATGCAGGACATGGGGGCCGCCGGCATCATCTGTTCCACCGCCGAAATGAGCGCCAAAGGCGATCACGGTATGGTTATCTGGCTAGATAAAGTACCTACCCGTCAGGCGGATATGCTGCCTTTTGAACTGCTGCTTTCCGAATCGCAGGAGCGCATGCTTGTGGTTGTAAAAAAGGGCAAAGAGGACGTGGTAAAAACCATATTCGATAAATGGGATTTGCAGTGCGTGCAGATCGGCGAGGTAACCGAAGGCGGCCAACTGGAATTCTATTTTCATGGAGAGAAAGTGGCCGATATCCCCGCGAAGTCGCTCACCCTCGGTGACGGAGCACCCGTGTACCACCGTGAGTTTAAAGAACCGGCTTACTACGCCGAAAACCTCAAATTTGATTCATCTTCCGTGCCCCAGCCCGCCTCGTACAAAGAGGTGACGGAATTTTTGATCTGCACCTTGAACATCGCTTCCAAGCGTTGGGTGTTCAATCAGTACGACAGCATGGTGGGCACCGTAAACCGCAGCACCAACGCACCTACCGATGCGGCCGTGGTGGCCATCAAAGACAGCCGCAAGGCCCTGGTGATGACGGTGGACTGCAACAGCCGTTATGTACAGGCCGATCCCGAGCAGGGATGCGCCATAGCCGTGGCCGAAGCGGCGCGCAACATTGCCGTGAGCGGCGGCGAAGGATTGGGCGTAACCAACTGCCTGAACTTCGGAAATCCTTACAACCCCGAGGTATATTGGCAATTCGTGCAGGCCATCAAAGGCATGAGTAAAGCCTGCCTGGAGTTTGAAACGCCGGTAACGGGCGGGAATGTCAGTTTTTACAACCAATCCACATTTTCCGGGCAGACTGTTCCGGTCTTCCCGACTCCCACGATCGGTATGGTAGGCCTTATGGATGATGTGTCCATGCAGATGACCATTCCTTTTAAGTCAGAAGGAGATTTGATTTATGTAATCGGCCGCCAAACGGATGATATCGCCTCATCGGAGTATTTATACAGTTTCGCGGGGGTAAAAAACTCACCGGCGCCATACCTGAATCTGGAGGAAGAGCATCACCTTCACCGTTCCGTCCGACAGCTGATTTCAGGCGGTTTGATCCGTTCGGCCCATGATGTGTCCGATGGCGGGGTGATATGCTGCCTGTTGGAAAAATCCTTTACCTCCGGATTGGGATTTGAAATTAATTCATTCCCCGGAATACGCAAGGATGCCTTCCTTTTCGGCGAGGGGCAGGGACGTGCCGTGGTTACCGTTTCCCCCGCCGTGCGGGAATCTTTCGAAGCATCCCTTACCGGAATGAATCTGCCGTTTTTTGCCGCGGGTGCGGTGAAAGGGAACGATGCCTTGGTTGACGGAGAAAGCTATGGTGAGGTAAACGCTTTGAAAGGTGTTTACGATACGGCCCTGCAAAAAAAGCTGGAGCAGGAATAAGCCAATTGTTAGAGCGCAGTTCAGAGCTAAGCAAACAAGGAAATTTTAATGAATTGGACCGCTTGCTTTTTTTTCTGCATCAAGTCTCTAAATGCCAACCTATTTTACCGACAACGGGGAAATTGATCAGAACACTATTATGGCCTGAACTACACTTTTTAAAAGGAATAATTGTCAAGTATTACATTTTTTCGAATGAATAATAGTAATGCATTACACTTTTTCAAAGGAAATTGGGTATTGCCCTTTAAAACAGCGGTACCGGAAGACACGATTTTGCCTTGATCAGCCCTGGGCAAAACGTCATTAAAATTTAATCCGTCAAGTTCCCTGATCAGAAAAATCCGGCCATTTCATCGGCCATTTCATCGGCCATGCGCTTGGCCTCTTCGCCGGCTTTTTCGGCAAAGTCATCCCCATGGGATGCATACAGAATGGAGCGCGAAGCATTGATCAGCAGACCCACATCGTTCGTTTTTCCGTGTTTGATCACTTCACTCAGGGAGCCTCCCTGCGCACCTACTCCGGGAACCAATAAAAAAGCGTTCGGGGCCAGTGCCCGTATTTTTTCTAGGTATTCGGGGCGGGTAGCCCCTGTTACAAGCATGAGGCGTTCGCTTCCGGGCCAGCTCATCGCCGTTTCTACCACTTCTTCAAACAGGTATTTTCCGTCGGCCATTTTTCGCAGCTGAAAATCATCCGCTCCGGGATTGCTGGTAAGGGCCAGCAGAATGGTGTACTTGTTTTCGTACTTCAAAAAAGGCGAAATGGAATCATGGCCCATGTAGGGAGCCACGGTTACGGCATCGAATCCCGCTTCTTCAAAAAAGGCTTTGGCATACCGGTCGGACGTGTTACCGATATCGCCCCGCTTGGCATCGGCAATTTTAAAATGATTTTCGCCTATGTAAGCCTCGGTGCGCAAAAGCGTTTCCCAGCCTTCAGGCCCTTGGGCTTCATAAAATGCGGTATTGATTTTATAACTCACGCAATGTTCGCGCGTGGCGTCTATGATGCGCCGGTTGAATTCCAAAACGGGATTGTCAAAATCGCGCAGAGTAGCCGGTATTTTTTCGGGATCGGTATCCAAGCCCACACACAGAAAATTCTTTTTCCGTTGAATTTCCGAAATCAGTCGATCTAAGGTCATGCGCCCATTCCCTCCTTCAGTTTTTCGGCATTTTCGGCATTCATCAGTTCGTGGATGAAATCGTCCAGATTCCCGTCCACCACCGACTGTAAGTTATGGCTTGAATAATTCACCCTATGATCGGTTACCCGGCCCTGTGGCCAGTTATAGGTGCGTATCTTGGCGCTCCGGTCGCCCGTGCTCACCATGGTTTTCCGGCGCGAGGCCACATCGCCCGTACGTTTTGATAACTCCAGATCGTACAATTTTGTTTTCAGCATCTGCAGGGCTCTTTCACGGTTTCCGTGCTGTGAGCGCTCAATCTGGCACATCACGGTAATGCCCGAAGGTTTGTGGTGCATCTGCACCTTGGTTTCCACCTTATTCACGTTCTGTCCGCCCGCACCGCCGCTTCGGGCTGTGGTTACTTCCAAATCGGCCGGGTTAATGACGATCTCTTCCAAATCTTCCACCTGGGGAAGTACCACCACTGATGCGGCCGAGGTATGCACACGTCCCTGCGATTCGGTTTCGGGTACGCGTTGCACCCGGTGTACGCCCGATTCGTATTTCAGGGTTCCGTACACGTCGGTGCCCGAAATTTCCATGATGATTTCTTTATATCCGCCGGTTGCACCTTCCGTAAAATCCACGGTTTCCACCCGCCAGCCTTTCTTTTCGCAGTAGCGGGTGTACATGCGCCACAAATCACCGGCAAACAGAGCGGCCTCGTCACCGCCCGTTCCGGCGCGTATTTCCATGATGGCATCGGAGGCATCTTCCGGGTCTTTGGGAATCATCATCACCCGTATTTCTTCCTGCAGGGCGTTTAATTCCGTCTCTGCCCGGTTGAGCTCTTCCCTCGCCATTTCTCTGAATTCAGGATCTTTTTCATTCACCAGCATATCCTTGGCTGATCGGATATCCTCGGTGAGTTTCCTGTATTTTTTGTAAGCCTCCATCAGAGGCTCCAGGTCTTTGTATTCCTTGTTTATTTTGATGAACCGTTTCACGTCGGAAATGACGGAAGGGTCGGTCAGTTGCTTGCCGAGTTCTTCAAAACGGATATGAATGGCTTCTAATTTGTCCAGCATGTTCGGTGCGCTTATTCGTAATCAAATTCTCCCCAGGCAGAGCGTATGGTCAGTCGGTTTGTTTCGGAGGCTTCCACCCGCCCGATAATTTGAGCTTCAATACCTGCTTCTTTTGCCAGACGGATCATTTCTGCGGCTGATTCGGCATCGGTGTATATTTCGAGCCTGTGGCCCATATTAAATACCTTGTACATTTCTTTCGCATCGGTACCGGATTGCTCTTTGATGATGCGGAACAACGGCGGTATGGGCAATAGGTTGTCTTTGATGATGTGTACCCGTTCGGTGAATTTCAACACCTTCGTTTGTCCGCCTCCCGTGCAGTGAATCATACCGTCGATTTGGTTTTTGAAACGCGGTACGATTTGGAGCAGCAGCGGCAGATAGGTGCGGGTGGGGGAGAGCACCAATTTTCCGAAGGGTATGCCCGTTTCGGGTTCTATGTCGGTCAGGTTTAATTTACCGGAATAGGCCAAATCCTTTGGCATGTTCACGGAATCGAATGATTCGGGGTATTTGCCTGCATAGGATGTCTGAAATACATCGTGCCGGGCTGAGGTGAGTCCGTTGGAACCCATGCCTCCGTTGTATTCCTCTTCCCATTCGGTTTTTCCGTACGAGGCAAAGCCGACGATTACGTTTCCGGGTTTAATTTGGATATCCACCACGTCGTCTTTGCGCAGGCGGGCAAATGCGGTGAATCCTACATCAAGCGTGCGGACGATATCACCTACGTCCGCCGTTTCTCCGCCGGCCAGATGGAGCCGTATGCCGTATTCGGCCATTTTCTTTGCAAAATCAGAGGAGGCGGAAATCAGGTGCTGGAGCACCTCTCCGGTGATGTAGTGTTTATTTCTGCCGATGGTGCTCGAAAGAATGATGTCGTTCAACGCTCCCGCACAGGCCATGTCATCCAGATTCATGACGATGCTGTCCTGCACGATGCCTTTCCATACGGAATGGTCGCCTGTTTCTTTCCAATAGATGTAGGCGAGGGAGGTTTTCGTTCCCGCCGTATCGGCATGCATGATATTTACATATCGCTCATCCCCCGCCGAAAAGTCGGGCAGAATTTTGCAAAATGCATTTGGGAAGAGGCCTTTGTCCAAATGTTTTACCGCCTGGTGAACGTCGCCCTTGTCGGCCGATACTCCGCGGCGGTCATATTTTGATGCGGGATTTATGTCCATAATCTGTGCAAAGATAACCTACCTAAAATAAAAAGAGCGCTCCCGGTGGGGGAACGCTCCGTTATTTTATTCTTCTACCGAATTATTCTTCCGTTTTCTTCGGAGCTTCTTTCGGCACGAAGTTATCATCTATTTTTCTAAGAGTCACCCTTCGGTTGAGCTTATGGGCTCTTTCGCGGAGTTCCTCTGTTTCGAGTTTGTTGATGTACTCTTCGGTGAGTAGAGTTCCTTTGGCGAATCCGTCCATATCTTTTTCAAGCGT
>CAYYRB010000014.1:15275-21287 GCA_964473995.1 uncultured Candidatus Competibacteraceae bacterium
ACTCTTCGGTGAGTAGAGTTCCTTTGGCGAATCCGTCCATATCTTTTTCAAGCGTACGGGGTTGTTCTTCGCCGTAGCCTTTAGCGGTAAGCCTTTCTTTGTCGATACCCTTGCTCGCCACGTAGTTAACTACTTCCTCGGCGCGGCACTCAGAGAGTTTCTGGTTCGACTGGTTGGTACCCCGTGCATCGGTGTGGGCACCCAACTCTACGCGCATTTTCGGGTTTTCCGTCAAAATCTTTACGATTTTGTCCAAGGTATCTGTAAACTCAGGATAGTAGAAACATTTGTTGAACTCAAACAACACCTCGTAGGCGAGGGGAACATCGGATGTTTTGATGAAGATCTGCGCCGTAATCGTAGAATCTTTGCAATTATACATGGGATCTATACCCTGGGTGGAAGCGCTTCCTTTTCCGTTGAAATATTTGTCTTTAGAGGCTACCAATTGATACAATTCGTTAAAACCGGCTTGTTGCAGATTTACTTTACCGGTAGCATCCGTTGTGAGTTCTTTAGCCTCGCTGTTTGTAGGTGTGAAAGTTACTTTGGCTCCGCTTAGTGGAAGTTTGGTATCGATATCAAATACACTTACGATAATATTGAGCGAGGATTTAGTTACGTCAAATGTGTAAATATCGTCACCGCCTCTTCCGCCTTTGCGGTTTGAGGTGAAGAGGCCCTTTTCGTTCACTCCGTCAAATACGATGGCAAAATCATCACCCTCTGAATTGATGGGCGCGCGCATATTGTCCGTTTTTCCCCATTTGTTTGGCTCAAGAAGATCGGATTTGTAAATGTCCATTCCGCCCATTCCTTCAATGCGGTCTGAAGTGAAATACAATTTGTCATCGGCCCTTAGGTATGGATACATTTCATTAGCGGGTGAATTTACTTCCGGACCTAGATTTACCGGATTGGCAAATGTTTTCTTACGGCGGTCGAAAGTGGCCATCCAAAGATCCATGCCGCCCTGTCCTCCGGGCATGTTGGAAGCGAATACCATCGTGTTTCCGTCGGCAGAAATTGCCGGGTGACCGGACACGAGACTGTCTGCGGTTAATTCAATCAACACGGCATCAGCCCAGTCCTGACCTTGTTTTTTGGCTTCAAAAATCTGGCATCCCAGTTTTTTTCTTTTGTCCAGGGCACAACGCGTGAAATAAAGCGTGTTGAACTTTTTGTTGATGGCAGAAGCCCCTTCGCTGCTTTTTGAATTTACTTTTTCACTCAGCGGCGCGGCTGCGGACCATTTCCCTTTCTTGTCGATTTTGGCCTGGAAAAGATCTTCGGGTAATTCACCCACGATTCCGTCAGCTTTTCCCCTTGCACCTTCGCGTGAACTGGTGAAAATAATCAAATCGGATTTTTTGCTGGCATAAATGGGAGCATAGTCATCATCTTTGGAGTTCAATGCCTTCAGGTTGTTTACCTGGTAGCAGGTTGGATTGTCTCTCCATTTTACCGCGTTGGCGCATGATTTAGCTCCCAAATCTCCCTTAGGATCTTCCGGGTTCTTCTTCATGTAAGATTCAAATGCGGCCTTGGCTAATTCGTACTCCCCTTGTTTTTTGTAAGCCAACGCAATGGTCATGCTCAGGTAAGGATCGTCTGAATAGCCTGCCTTTTCCGCTTTTTGATACCATTGAACGGCTTTCTTTAAATCGCCTATTTTGTGGAATGAGCGTGCAATCTGGTAGGTGATGCACGCCTTAGCTTCTTTATCTTTAGAGGCCTTTTTTAACGCTTTTTCATAACCCAGATAAGCCTGATAATAAAATCCGGATTCGAATGCCTTATCTCCTTCCTCGGAGTATTTGTTACCACATTTGCCGGTTGGAGTTTGTGCATAAACAACTGTAGATGTTACAGTTAGTAAAACTGTAGCAGTTAAAAGAGAGGTTAGTTTCTTCATCATAAAGGTATTTCTATGAATCTCAATAGTGTGCTAAAGTATAAAAAAAATATAAACCAACTTATTTTTATCCCGGTAGTTCATTTTTTTGGGAATCGGCCTGCGTGGTTTTGTCTTCCTGTTCAATTTGATCCAGGGTACGCCTGTATTCTTCTTCTATGGATTGCCTGCGTTGTTGTAAATGATCATCCGTTGTTTTTACCGAGTCGGTAATTTCGCGTTTTACGGCATCGGAGGCATTTTTGATTTCCCGCATGCCCCGCCCCAAAGTACGCGCCAGATCGGGAATGCTTTTTGAGCCGAAAAACAGCAAAACAAAGAGCACGATTACGACCAATTCACCGCCACCGATATTCAGGAAAAAGGGCACTTGCATGGCTCAAAAATACGAAAGCCGTTTCAATTTGAAACGGCTTTCACTAGTATTTCGATGTAATCGGTTAGATTTTTTCCGCTTCGTAGGGCACGGCATCTTTGCCTGTACGTTTTTTCAGGTCAACCACCAGCGGGGAGGCAACCATGAGTGAGGAATACGTTCCTACACCGATACCCACCAAAAGGGCAAATGACATGGAGCGGATTCCGGGCCCCCCGAAGATAAAGATGACCAAAAGCACGATGAGCGTGGTCAATGAGGTATTGATTGTACGGGAAAGAGTGCTGTTCAAGGCACTGTTTACCAGCGTATTCAAACTGCCGCGTTTGTGCTCCGTCAGGTATTCGCGGATACGGTCAAATACAACCACCGTGTCGTTGATGGAGTAACCGATTACGGTGAGCACCGCCGCAATAATCGCCTGATCTATCTCCATGGAGAAGGGCAGAATTCCGTCGAATATGGAGAAGCAGGCAAGCACGATCAACACGTCGTGAATAAGGGCGACGATCGAGGCCAAACCGAATTGCCAACCTTTAAAGCGGAACATGATGTAAAGGAACATCAACACGATGCTGAATCCGATGGCATACAGTGATTTCGTTTTGGTATCTCCTGCAATGCTCGGACCTACTTTTTCAGAACCAGACAAACCGATGCCGGAATTTTCATTCGCAAAATCTTCATACGAGGGAGCAGTGGTGTAAAACCCTTTGAGGCCTTCATGAAGCGATTTCACGATTTCATCTTCCGTGGCGGGAGAGGAATCATCAAATTTGTATTTGGTGATGATTTTAATCTTGTCGTTAGAGCCGAATAACTTAACCACGGGAGCTTCACCGCCTAAAAACGGAGTGAGGGCAGTGGCTACATCCTGGGTAGAGAAAGAACTATTGTCAAAAGTTACCGTGTAGGTTCTTCCCCCTTTGAGATCCACACCCAGATTAAATCCTTTGGTGAAAAAGGACACCACGCCGCCCAAAATAACGAGGGAGGAGACTATGTAGAATATTTTTCTTTTGCCTACAAAATCAAAGTTGATATTGGTGAAGGCATTTTCGGTGAATTTTGCCGAGAATGAGAGGGTTTTCTTTGCATTCAGTCTTGCTTCAAAAATCAGACGGGTGATGAAGATGGCTGAAAAAAGCGAGGTTAGGATTCCCGCAAAGAGCACCACGGCAAATCCTTTCACGGGTCCCGCTCCAAAAATAATCAGGATTAAAGCTGTGAGAATGGTGGTTACGTTCGCATCGATAATGGAGCTGTAGGCCATTTTGTATCCGTCTGCCACTGCCAGGCGCATGCCTTTTCCGTCGCGCAATTCTTCTCGAATACGCTCAAAAATCAGTACGTTGGCATCCACCGACATACCGAAGGTAAGCACGATACCCGCAATACCGGGTAAGGTCAGCGTGGTTCCGAGTGAGGCCAGGGTTCCCACCAAAAAGAATACGTTGGCCATCAGAGCCAGGTTGGCTGTCATACCCGCCCTTCCGTAATAGAAAGCCATGTAAATAAGTACCACGAGTAGGGCAATCGCCATAGACAAAAGTCCGGCACGAATGGAGGCGGTGCCCAGTGAAGGTCCTACCACCGCTTTTTCCACGATGGTGGCCGGAACGGGCAGTTTACCCGCTTTCAAAACTGCCGCGAGCGTCTTGGCTTCTTCAAACGAGAAATTTCCGGTAATCGTAGAAATACCTCCGGTAATTTTATCCTGTACGGTCGGTGCGCTGTAAATCATACCATCTAAAGCAATCGCCACGCTTTTGCCCTTGTTGGCCTCGGTAATTTTCGCCCATTTGTCGGCTCCGTCTCCGTTCATTGTCATGCGTACCATAAAGCCGCCTCCCTGATCATTTTTCTCAAAAGTGGCGTCCGTTATCACGTCTCCGTCTAAAGGTGCCTTACCGTCGCGGCGTGGGGAGAAAATGCAGTACAACGCAAGCGCAGGAACTTCTTCCATCGGTTTGTTGCCCCACATCAGTTTCACATCTTTCGGAAGTAAGGATTTAATCTGAGGCAGTCGCAGGTAGGTACTGAACTCGGCTGTATCCTTCGTGAGTACGTAACCCAAAACAGGTCCTTCTACATAAGTTCTTTGCTCCGTTTCGGGGTCTAATGCGTAAGCGATATCAATCAGTCCGAGAAACGGGTGGTCTTTTTTGTATTGTTCAAGACTTTGCTGTGCCATGCCCGAACTGTCTGACTTAGCAGAGTCTCCCGCTTCTTCCTCATCAGCTGTTTCTGTATCGGTTATGCTTAAAGCCGGCGTGGCATTGGTGTCTGCCTTAGCCACGGATGTAGAGTCGGAAACGGTGCTGTCCTGAACTTCTGCACGGGTTTCGGCTTTTTTCAGTTTGGCGGCCACTTCGTCCATTTTGTTCATCGGTCCGATGAGCCGGCGCATGTCATACGTTTCCCAAAATTCCAGTTTGGCTGTTTTTTGCACCAATTCCACCGCACGCTCGGGGTCTTTGATACCTGGAAGTTCGATGAGAATACGCCCGGTGGTTTCCAGCTTTTGGATGTTGGGCTGCGTAACTCCGAATTGGTCAATCCTTGAATTCAATACCTCAAACGTGCGCTCAATGGCTTGGTCTGCTTCCCTACGGAGTATGGCCACCACTTCATCATTGGTCATTTTTATATTTACCATGTTTTGGTCTTTGTGACCAAACATACGTGCCGAAGCCAGGCTCACGTTGGGGTCGGCCTCTTTGGCGGCTTTCACGAAATTGTCAATCAGGTCGCTTCCGTTCCTGGCGCTTTCTTCTCTGGCTTTGCGCAGTGCATTGGTAAATACGGGATCTTCGGAATTGTTGGCCATCACTTTCAGCAGGTCGGCCACGGACACTTCAATGGTCAGGTTCATTCCTCCCTTAAGGTCGAGACCCAGGTTGATTTCCCTTTGCTTGGCAGACTGATAGGTGAAAAGTCCCCAGACCTTTTCGTTGGCCACCGAATCCAGATAGGCCCTTTCCAGGCGGGAATCGCCGTTGGCATAAGCGGCTGCGTCTTTCTCCACTTTTCGGGCCACAAAGGTGAACGACAGGTGGTAAGCACAAGCCAAGGCAAGAACGATGGCTATGAAGCTGATAAATCCTTTATTTTGCATAACTTCAAAAGGGTATTTCTCCAAAATTTTGAGCCGGCAAATATATCACATCCGGCTTTATTTACCAACAGGTTTCTTTTAATCTTAAAAAAGTGTGGTATTTTTTACCTTTGGAAAAAGTTTGTCATATGAAAGCCATCGGCCTCGGACTTTCGGTTTTTTTGCTCGCTGGGGGCTCATTTGCCCAGGGAGTGTACCGGTTTCAGCGGGCCGATTCGGTTCCCGTGTATGCACCTTCGGGCAGAATGCCAAATCCTTGGGCGGGCGGTTTGAACTTCGCGCTCGCGGGAGAGATGGATTTGGACGGAGACTCCAAAAATGATCTCGTGATTTTTGATAAGTCCGGAAAACGGTTGGTCCCTTTTTTGAATCGAGGTTCCGCCGGAGAAGTAAAGTATCTCTATGCTCCCGATTACCGACCTTTTTTTCCCCATATGACCGATTGGATGCTGCTCCGCGATTATGACGGGGACGGGAAGGCGGATATTTTCGCCTACTATTCAGGAGGTGCCAAAGTATTCCGCAATGTATCAACAGCTACGGGTCAAATCGCTTTCCAGGAAGTGGTGTATCTGTTGGAATCCGACTACGGCAGCACGGTCA
>CAYYRB010000014.1:21387-45277 GCA_964473995.1 uncultured Candidatus Competibacteraceae bacterium
TCGCTTTCCAGGAAGTGGTGTATCTGTTGGAATCCGACTACGGCAGCACGGTCACTTCCCTGTTTATCCCCTCGTCCGACCTGCCGGGAATCGATGATCTGGATGGCGATGGAGACCTTGATGTACTTGCCTTCGATGTGTTCGGCGGATGCGTGGACTTTCATAAAAATCTATCCATGGAACTGTTCGGTCATGCGGATAGCTTGAAATATGAACTGGTTACCCGTAATTGGGGTAATTTTTCGGAGGATGGGGTCAACAACTCGGTTTATTTGGATTCCGATTGCGGAAGGTCGCTGCGTGGACATGCGGGATCTTCCTTCTTGTTGCTCGATGTGAACGGAGATCAGAAAAAGGACCTCGCCCTCGGCGATATCAACTTCAATAATTTGGTGTTTTTACTCAACGGGGGTACCATCCAACAGGCGGATATGGTGCAGGTGCAGACCAATTTTCCGCAGGGTTTCGGTGGTTCATTGCCTGTAGATTTGACCATTTTTCCCGCCGCTTCGTACCAGGATTTGAACAATGACGGAATAAAAGATTTGTTTGTGGCACCCACAGGTGAAGGGCGCTCTCAGAACCACAATGGTCTCTGTTTTTACAAGAATAACGGGTTTGATTCGCTGCCTTCTTTTCAGTTAATGGAACAGGGCTTTTTGCAGAATGGCATGATTGATCTGGGTGAAGGTGCTTACCCCGTGTGGGTGGATTTTGACGGAGACGGGTTAACGGATGTCGTGGTGGGTAACTTCGGCTATTTTGTTTCAAGCTCCAATTACGATTCGCGCCTCACCGCCTTTCGTAACACAGGCACGGCCACCGAGCCTGCTTTCACTTTGTACTCAGGCGATTTCGGCGGATTATCCCAATCGGGCTTAGACGGGCTTGTGCCTACCTTCGGCGATTTGGACGGCGACGGAGATGTGGATCTGGTGGTCGGTGAAAGCAACGGACGCCTTCATTATTACAGGAATACGGCCCCATCAGGACAGCCTGCTCAGTTTGTATTGCAAACTCCTTTCTTCGGAGGAATTCAGGAACCGTTGTTTTCTGCACCTTGCCTCTTTGATCTGAATGAAGATGGAAAGCTGGATTTGCTTGTGGGAAGCCGCAACGGTAAACTGAATTATTATCAGAATACGGGAACGGCTCAGTCGCCCCAATTTTCCGCTACTCCCACGATAGCCAATGCGGGAGGCGTAAACACGGTGGATCAGACACAGAGTTTTTTCGGGTTCAGCACTCCTTTCGTGTTTCCCGATGCCAATGACTTTCAACTGTTTTGCGGTTCCTATTCGGGGCGGATACATCACTACAAAGGTTTGAAAGACAACCTGAACGGGACTTGGCAACCCGTAACGATGGTCGCCGACAGCCTGATTTATGACGGTTTCTGCACGGCGGTTTCACTCAACGACATCAACGGCGACGGAAAATGGGATATGCTGCTCGGGAATAATTCGGGCGGATTATCCTTGCTGTACGGGCTCATCGTGAATACATCCGTATCTGAATGGGATGGCGAAACTTCTCTTCGCGTATTTCCCGTTCCGGCTTTGGAAACGCTTTATTGGGAACTGCCCCAGTCGGGCAAAGTAACCCGCATCGCCGTCACCGATTTGAACGGGCGCGTCCTTATCGACCGGGCAGAGTTCGCTGAAGGATCGGGTTCCGTCGATGTTTCTGGATTGTCTTCCGGATTGTATCTGCTCCGCATGCATTTTTTCTCCGGTGCGGAAAAGGTGGTGCGATGGATCAAGCAATAGGCGCTGCTTATTCTTTCCAATACAACACCAGCCGGTTTTTGTCAAAATCAATTTTGGCTTTGTGTTGCCTAAGCAGATCTGAACCTAAAACGCCGGCCACTTTTTCATGACCGATCTGTTGGTAGGAGTGGTTTAAAATGGACAGATCGAGCACCAGAACTTCCAAGTCGGGAAGCAGCAGGGATTTTATCTTGAATCGGTTGATTTTGGTGGCATGGGTGGTCATTCCGTCGGTACCGAGCCCCGCTGATTTTCTGCCTTCCACTTCGCGGATTTCTTCCCTCACCAACCGTTTTATTTCGGTTTTGTCCAACACGGTGCGGGAGGCGCCCGTATCTAAAACCATGCGGCATTTTTTGCGGTTGATGGTTACCTCCAGGCACACATGGTAGCCGGATTCGCCCATATCCAACAGGAGAAGTGGAACGGATGTTTTTTTGGAACGGCTCATGGGTGAAAAAAAACGGCCCTCCGATTGGGGAGAGCCGCTTGGTATTTAGATCATTTTGTGTTTAAGCGGATACGGAATTCATTTTGTCCAGCACTTCACATACTTCTCTCACAGCCGTGGCAGAAGCACTGAGCAGGGCTTTTTCATCTTCGTTCAGTTGCAGTTCGATGATTTTTTCGATTCCGTTTTTGCCGAGAATAACGGGCACACCCAAATACAGGTTGTTGATGCCGTATTCGCCGGTGAGCCATGCACACACGGGTACCACACGTTTCTGATCGCGTACGATAGCCTCCACCATTTGGGCGGCTGCGGCTCCCGGTGCATACCAGGCCGATGTACCCATGAGGTTCACCAGTTCACCGCCTCCTTTTTTGGTGCGCTCCACGATGGCGTCCAGGCGCTCGGGAGAAACCAACTCGGTAACGGGAATGCCGCTTACGGTGGTGTAGCGGGGCAGGGGAACCATGGTGTCACCGTGTCCGCCCATCAGGATGGCTTGAATTTCTTTGGGGGAAACGTTCAATTCTTCGGCGAGGAAAGCGCGGTAGCGGGCGGTGTCCAAGATGCCGGCCATACCCATCACGCGGCGGCTGTCCACTTTGGCGGTCAGGTAAGCGCAGTAGGTCATCACGTCCAGCGGATTGGAAACCACCACGATTTTGGCCTCGGGCGAATATTTCACGATGTTTTCGGTAACCGATTTTACGATACCGGCGTTGGTGGCGATGAGGTCATCGCGGCTCATGCCGGGTTTGCGCGGAAGTCCGGAGGTGATCACCACTACTTCGGAACCGGCGGTATGCGTATAGTCGTTGGTAAACCCTTTGATGCGGGTGTCGTAATAATTCACAGGGGCGGTCTGCCACATGTCGAGCGACTTGCCTTCGGCGATGCCCTCTTTGATGTCAATGAGGATGACCTCTTTGGCCAATTCTTTTTCCGCGATTACGTTTGCGCATGTGGCGCCGACGTTTCCTGCTCCTACAACCGTGATTTTCATATATTCTGAAGTATTTATTTTTTCTGTGGCCAAAAGTAAAAATTCCCGTTCAGTCGGCAATGCTTTTTTGGGCTTTTACTTTTTTTAACCTCCGTGTAACCTGGATGTGATGATTTTTACCGACGCGTTTGGTTATTTGCTGCTAGGTATCCAGGGAATTTCTTCGCTCCCGTAATGCTTGGAAAAATAGCGCGCCAGCACGAACAGGTAATCAGACAGTCGGTTCAGGTACTGCACCATGACGGGCTCCTGTGGGGTACGATCCCCCAATTCCACGCAGCGCCTTTCCGCACGCCGGCAAATGCAACGCGCCACATGGGCATGCGCAACCGATGGATGCCCTCCCGGCAGTATGAAATTTTTTAAGGGCGGCAACTCGGCTTCCATATTGTCTATTGCCTGTTCCAGTTCTACTATGTCGGAATCGGAAATCTGCGGCAGCTGTATGTTTGTTTTGCCTTCTTCCAGCGCCAGGTGCGATCCCATGGTAAACAGGTTGCTCTGGATGCGCCGGTTCAGTTGCTTCTGCGATTCGGTGCCGTATTCGCCCAAAAGCCCCAGGTAACTGTTCAGCTCATCTACCGTGCCGTAAGCCTCTATGCGCAGGTCGTGCTTTTTCACCCGGGCCCCGCCCAGCAGGGAGGTTTCGCCCGTATCGCCTTTTTTGGTGTATATCTTCATGGGAATGGTTCGAATTGTTATGCCGAAACAGACCGGCGTATGTTTTGGTTCTGTTCGTCGGTTTCTATTTTTCCGTCGCGCAGGCGGATGATGCGCTCGGTATGCGCCGCAATGTCCTCCTCGTGGGTTACGATGATGATCGTGTTTCCGCTTTGCTTGATTTCATCAAACAGACCCATGATTTCGAGCGAGGTTTTGGTATCCAGATTTCCCGTGGGCTCATCGGCTAACAGAATGGAGGGCTTGTTTACCAAGGCACGGGCCACGGCTACGCGTTGCCGTTGTCCGCCCGAAAGTTCGTTGGGTTTGTGTTTCATGCGGTCGCTGAGGCCTACCATCTCCAGCATCTGTGCGGCTTTTTCCAACCGTTCTTTTTTGCCGTATCCGGCGTACACCAGCGGCAGGGCCACATTTTCCAAGGCGGTGTAGCGGGGCAGCAGGTTGAATGTCTGAAATACGAAGCCGATTTCGCGGTTGCGCACCTCGGCCAGTTCATTGTCGCTCATGCGCGACACGTCGGTTCCGTTCAGAAAATAATTTCCGCCCGAGGGCGTATCCAGGCACCCCAGAATGTTCATCAGCGTGGATTTTCCTGAGCCCGATGGCCCCATCAGCGCCACGTATTCGCCGCGCGTAATCTCCAACGAAATGCCTTTCAACACCTGAAGAATTTCGTGCCCCATGATAAACTGGCGCGTAATGTTTTGGGTTTTGATGATGGTGTCGCTCATAGGCTCAAATTACGAGATTAAAATGCTGTTTGGAAAACCGCCGGTCAAAAAAAACCACCCCGATGCGAAAAAAATCTACCGAAAGGGTAACCCGCGTATCTTCGCGGATGGCCTGCCAGGCCTTTACCATCCCCGGCGACCAGTGAATGTCGTCAAACACGAGTACGGAATGTCCGTGCGCTTTTTCGGCCAGCAGTTGAAAATACTTCAGGGTGGCTTCCTCCGTATGGTTGCCGTCCACATAGGCAAAATCTACGCCGGATATTTCAGAAAGCAGCGCGGGCAGCGTTTGGTCGAAATGCCCGGTGCGGATTTCCGTATTTTTTATTCCGAGGGAATCCAGATTTTTTCTCGCCTCCGCCGCAATGGCGGGACAGCCTTCCAAGGTGTACAATGTTCCGCCCGGAATGGCTTTTGCCAGGTAGGCCGCACTGATACCCAGCGAGGTGCCCAACTCGATGATTGTTTTGGGCTGCATTTCGGCCGCGAGGCGGTACAGCATCTTTCCCCATTTTTTCGACTTGGCCGCATGTCGGGCAATATCGCGGATGCGCCGCTCACGGGTGGCTCCCGTTTTGCTCCCCGCGCCCAGGTCGGTCACGTGAATCAGGCTCCTGTTTTTCAGCAGGTGTAGGCGCAGGTTTTCCATTTTCGGCGTCTCGGCAACGGGATTTTTTTCGGTCAGCACTTCATCCAACAGGCGGTAGAGGAAAGGCGGATGCACGCCCGCTTTACCGTGGGCTTTCATTCTCCAGCGGATATATTCTCCTGCCTCAAACATGCCATAAAGGTAAGGCAAGCATCGTTCGGGCCGTATGCTTTTTTAGACCAACGTTTTTTTTGCGGCGAAGAAATGGACCTTACCTTTGCTGATAAATTGTACATCATGAAAAATTACGGGTATCTGATAATCGCTTTTTCCATCGGTCTGTTCGCTTCCTGCGGCGGCGGGAATAAAGCGGCGGAACAGAAAAAACAACAGGATGATCTGGCCAAAGAGGTGATCGGCATTCACGATGAGGTGATGCCCAAAATGGGGGAACTGATGAGCCTGAGAAAGAAGGTGAGGCAAACGTCCGATTCACTTACCGTGAAGGCGGGCGAAGGGTTTGAACAAAAAGTGACCGAGGCGGAGGAAATCATCACTGCTCTGGAAGCTGCCGATAAGGGTATGATGGATTGGATGCACGAATACAACGGAGGTCAGGGGCTTTACGAGCACGATGCCATCATGGAGTACCTTCAGGCCGAAAAGGAAAAAATCACGAAGGTGAAACAGGAGATGAACGGATCCATGGATCGGGCTAAGCAATTTTTGCAAAATAACCCATGAGAAACAAATGGATAATGGGTTTCGCCGTGCTGCTTTGTGCCTGTGGAGGCAAGAAGATACCCACGGTTTATGAACCCAAAGAAATACCGGTGATGGGAGCAGAACCCATTGCCCCTTTCGGATTTATCAATCAAAACGGCGATACAATAACCGACGCTACGGTGAGTGAAAAAATATGGGTAGCTGATTTCTTTTTCACCAGCTGTCCAACCATCTGCCCCAAGATGAAAACCGAAATGCTCCGCGTTTGGGAATCCTTCAAAGCCGAGAACCGGGTGCAGATTTTATCGCATACCATAGATCCGGAGCACGATACGCAGGAAGTATTAAAAGATTTTGCAGACCGACTTGAAATTACCGGCAATCGCTGGCATTTTCTCACCGGTTCTAAGGACAGCATTTACGCCATGGCAGAGCGTTATATGATCAGCGCGGAAGAAGATCCTTCGGCGCCGGGCGGTTTCGTGCACAGCGGCGCATTTGTTCTGCTCGACGGGGAAAGGCGTATCCGCGGGTATTACGACGGGACCAATCCGCAGGCGGTGGACACGCTGGTGGCGGATATGCGCTTTTTACTGAAAAAATAAGCCGGTTCCTTTTTTCTGGGCAGGTTGGCAGTCGCCCTTTCGGTACAGAGCCTTCCGGTGTCTTTTACTTTTCGCTGATGTTCGGATATTTCAGCGGCAGTTGTTTCATTTCGGAAACCAGGATTTTCAGCAACCAATATTCTTTGTACCAGTTTTTGTCGGCAGGCAGGATATGCCAAGGGGCATGCTCAGAACAGCGCCTGAAAAGTTCCTCGTAAACGTGGATGAAATCGTCACGGTGTTTCAGTGTTTTATGGTCGTCCGCTGCGTGTTTCCACATCTTCGCCGGGTTGTTTAGTCTTTCGGTAAGCCGCTCCCGTTGTTCAGCTTCGGAAACGTGCAGGTAAAATTTCAGCACCGTGGTGCCCGATTCCTTCAGCAGCAGCTCAAAATCGTTTATCTGCCGGTAGCGCTTTTCCACTTCTTCCGGCGGATGGGTTTTGTACACCGTGGGAATCAAAATATCCTCGTAGTGTGAGCGGTTGAATACGTGCATCATTCTTCTGCGCGGCACGGCTTGGTGTATGCGCCACAGAAAATCGTGTGCGGCTTCTTCCTCTGCGGGCTTTTTCCACGAGTATACGCGGAGACCCGCCGGGTTAAGGCTGCTGAATGCGTTTCGGATGAGTCCGTCTTTTCCTGAGGCATCCATCCCCTGCAGGACGATCAGGACCGAATACCGGTTTTGGGCGTAGAGCATATCCTGCAACTGGGAAATCTCCTTTTTCCATTTAGCGATTGCTTCCAGAGCCTCGGTTTTGCTCAGGTTTTCGGTAGGAAGGGTGCTGAGGCTGTGCAATGAAATCATGTTCCTAAAGGTCAGAAAAAAAGGGTGTCATTCAGCTGGTGCGCAGATAACGGCCCAAAGCCCACAGGGGGAAAGTGTTCCGGTAGTTTGTGTAGCTGATCATGCAGTTGAAATTGAACACGCCCGAAATGCTTTGCTGAGGCCAGTCGCCGTTTGTTTCCTGATTATCGAGCAGAAACCGTATGCCCTTATCCACGGCTTCCTGAGCGGGATATCCGCAAGCAGTAAGCCCCAAAAGAGCCCAGGCGGTGTTGATGACCTGACCTTCCCGATGGGGAATGTATTTTTTATATACGCTGGACAGGTAGGATTCGCCCCAGCTCCCGTCGGCATGTTGTTTGGAGAGCAGAAATTCGCAGCCTTTACGTGCTTCTTCGGAATGGGATTCGCCGGCCACCGCCAGCGCGGCGAGTCCGAACCAGCCCGCGTAGGTGAAGCAGACGGCCCAGGATCCCAGCCAGCTGCCGTCCGGGCGTTGTTTTTCTTTGATGAATTGTACGCCTTTGTTTACGGCACGTGCGATGTCTTCCTTGCGGTAATCGGGGTCGAGATGTCGAAATTCGCACAATGCCCGGATGCACGCCGAGGAACATTCCACGTAAGGGTAGTCGGCCATGATGTCTCCGAACACTTCCGCGGGGTTCAGGTATTCCAACCATTTTCCGGCCCGTTGTTTTTCGTACGACGACCAGCCTCCGTTTTGGTTTTGAAAACTGAGGATCAGATCCACCGCGCCACGCATGCGCTCTCTGCTTACGGCTCCTTTGCCGATTCCGGCTTCGTGCAGTGCGATGACGGAAGAAAGTCCCTCCGCCGTGCAGTCTGTGATGGGCCAGCCGTGCGCATGGGTACTGAATGGCCATCCGCCCACCGAATCGTGGCGGAAGAAATGTCGGTGGTCGCGCACCTCTTCTTTGATTTGCGTGTAATCAATGAATGCGTATGCTTTTTGGAGCGTTTCCGGAACGGTGTTTTCTCCATTTCCTTCGCAGATGGCTTGCGCGACGAATGCCGTATCCCAGAGTTGGGAACCGTTATATCCGTTCATTTTCATGCCGTCTTCTGCTACCCACAGGTAATCGTTCCAGCGTTCGGTGTGTTTTTTAAATTCGTCCGAGTCGGCTCCTTTTCTGTGCCATACGGCGAGCGAGTTAATCACCTGATTTACCGGACCTATGTTGATGTATTCGGTATGTTCGTCTTCCGCATGGATGTATTTCCATACGAATTCCAGCGCTTTGCGTCGCAACGTTTTAGAATGGATTTTTTCGTATCCGTTCAGTACGCCGTAGAGGATTTTCAGAAGCCGGTTAGGCTTTACGTAGGCGTCGGTTTCGTGAACGTGAAAGCGGTGTTCGGACCAACGGATGTTTTCGTAGGGCTCGGTGTACAACTCTTTCCGCAGTTCCCTCACCAGCGGGGTGATTTTTCCCGTCACACGGTGTCCGTAGCAATAGCTCATGGGCAGATATACCATGCGCGTATGGCACCAGTAATTTCCGGGGTGTATGGCCCAGGATCGGGGCAGCAGCCACAGTTCCGGAATGAGGGTGTTGCAGCCTTCGTATTCAAAGGCGCCGAGAACGGACAGGTAAAATTTTCCCCAGGAGGGTACGCCAACGGCACCGCCGCGATCCAGAATCCATTGCCGTGCCCTTGCAATCGGTTCCTCATCGGCTTTTGCGCCCAGCAGCCGCAGTGCCACGTATTGCATGACCGTGCCGAACAGGGTGCTCGTACCTTCGATGTGGAGCCCCCAGCCGCCGTCGGCATTTTGGTGGTTGAGCATGTAGCGCTTCATGAGTATCTGTTGCGGTTCCGGGAAGGGGGTGCGGGTTACGTAGGCTGAGACGATCAAACCAGGCAAAAGAAAATGAGGACCGCCGTAATCTCCGGCCCAGTGTCCGTCGGGTTCCTGAATGGCCGACAGGTATTGTGCTCCACGGCGGAACGCTTCACGGACGGAGGATTTCAGGTCGGTTTCGGAAAGGAGCTGACCGAATTCGGGTGTATGTTTTTGTTCGCGGAATACGCGGTCTGCGCTGTGGGCATTAGCCGTTTTGTCGAACCGGAAGGCCTGCTCCATTTTGTCAAGAAATTCACGGCGTTCGTTGTCTGACGTGGTATGTTCCGGATAGCGGAACGCCCAGGTTTGCCTTCCCTTGTCGGAAGTCATCTTCCAGGAGTTGCAGATGCGCCTTGTTTCTTCCCGGTTTTGTGTATCGGTCTGCATCATTTTTCGTGGGTATTTGGTCGTGCATGGAAAAATGACGGCATAAAGGTAAACAATCCGGAAGACCTTGGGAAAATCATTAAAAACGAGACCGACACCGAAGGGGTCAAATCACGATAGCACATGGTTTCCCCCAAATTCATGACGATCCTATAAAGGTCGCATCCGATGATAAATTGCGTGACGGTAATACTTTAGGCTGGAGAGTATAACGCAGATAAAACACGCCTTAGAGTGCATCCGGATTGCAAATCCTGAAGAGCTTGGGTAAACAATTCGGGAGAGCTTAGATAAACGTTTTAAAACTAAGCCGACCCCGAAGGGGTCAAATCACGATAGCACATGGTTTCCCCCGAATTCATTCCGACCCTGTAAGGGTCGCATCCGATGATGAGTTGCGCTACGGTAATGCTTTAGGCTGTTTTGGGGTCTAAGGCATATTAAAAAATCCACCATAAAGAGCATCCGGATTGTAAATCAGGAAGAGCTTGGTGCGCGGTATGCGCTATTTTCTCTGCCTCATGTCGGAGACGTGCTTTTTCAGTTGCTCCCGAAGGAATTGGTTGCGGTCTTCGGGTTCTACGTTGAACTCTTTTTTATAAACATCATCCCATGTGGTATGGCTGAGCAATTCTGTTAATCCTGCAACTCCTTTTTTCTCGTAAACGAGGGCACAAATAAGTGCCTGAATGGCATATTGCGGATTGGTTTCTTCGTCTATATAATAAAAAGTGGCTGCGTCCGAAATGTCGATTTGGGGCCGACTTTCTACGTAGGTATTTAATCGGATAAGGTCTTGTTGATAGGTCTTGCCCAAAGATCCGCCGTAATAGGTGGCAATGCCTTCTTTTAGGGGTGTTTCCGGATAAACGGGGTTCAGATAAAGATGAACAAATTCGTGAAAATAGTTTTCCTCTTTTCCCCAACAAAAAATGGACTTTTCTTTTTCATAAGCCAATCCGCCCGGATACTCCGATTTCGCCATGTAAAAGGAATAATCAAAACCTTTGATGGCTTGAATTTCTCTGTTTGTTTTTGCAAAAAAGTAGTGGATGTTTATGGGTTTTAATCCCCAATTTTTTTCCAGAGAAACAATTGAGTTGATTAAATCCCGGGCTTTTTTTCTGTTGAAGCGGTGATAAGGCGGATAATGAAAGGTGACGTTTCTGATGGTTTTTGTCTGCCAGTTTTTCGTTTCCATGTGTTGAGTAACCAGAAATCGACAGCTGTCCTTTGTTGTTTTCAGATAATAGTTGGCAATAAAGTTAACGGTAATGTTTTTCAGCGAGTCTGTTTCGGCAAACAGTATTTTAGCTTTTACGGTATCTGATTTAACGTCCAACGCCATGACATGCGGCACACCCAGGTAATAATTGGTGTAATCGCCGATCAGTCCGAATGCCGCCTTGTCCGGATATTCAAGATCCTTAATTTCAGACGGGTTAAAATAATCAGCATAATTTACTTCATTGTCTTCGGTGAAATCGGCCAGGTATTTATTCAAAAAAGGTATCACCAATTTTGATTTTTGGGTAGTTGTATCTACCCCGATATTTACTTTAAGTTGGGCACTTACATGGGTAAAGGGGAACCATGCAAACAGCGTAATCAGGCAGTTGGTTTTCATCTTTTTATTTATGAATTTATTTGAATCCGGAATTTAATCGCTCATGCCGCAAGCAAGTGAACGGGAGGTGTTTTCCGTTGGCCGTTTCCCGTTATGCCTGTTTTTTAAATGTATACATTTAAAGGAAAACGGCAAAACAGGTTGGGTCTTTTATTCATCCCATTGGTTATTTTTTCAGATTTTTTTCATAAATACCTATCCATTCCTCTACGCTCATTTTTTGCATCAATTCTCCTATGAGCGAATAGGGGATATCGTCAAATTTCTTAAAGCGGATACAACTTTTACCCATATCCGGTTTATGCCCGGCATACTGCGGATACTCCGCTAAAAACCATTCCAGCAGCGAGGGCACCATGTATATTCCCATGTGGTAAAAATTAATAGAATTTTTTTGCGATGCAATCCCCGCAAAAGGCAGGGGCTCGCTCGGTTTGCAATGATAGCCGGCAGGATAACGTGTATGTGGAACTACATATCCCAAGCCGCCATAACTGATTCCCGGCTCAAACCCTTCAGGCAGATTTTTTAAAATGACATCATGTAATTGATGAAATGGCATTACCCTGTCTTGAGGTAGATTTGACAAAATTTCGTCTACTGTTGTAACTTCTGCTTTCATGGAGTGTTTTATTGTATTGATAAAGGCTATTCCCGTAATGCGCTTATTTTTTTGATTTTAGTTTTTATGAACCTTATTTTTCAAATACCGTTTTTTATAACGCATAATTAAGTTGCTTATTTATTGATTGTCAGGCTTTTGTTTGATCATTATTGTGGGCATTTGGGATAAGTTTATGAAAATACGCACCATTTATTTTTTGTGTTATGAGGATTGAAAATCCACCTAAAAAGGATTTTCTTATCACGGAACGCATCGGTGACACTCAGTGGTCCATAAGAGCTTAAATTCACCTGCTGAATTCTTTAAAAGATACGGATGGATCGTAATCGTTTTTGGTTCTGATGGAGTGCAACTCGCTTTCCGGCTTTTTGGAACGGATGATCGGAAACAGCAACTGAACATACCAGGGCTCCTTCAGTTTGTTCCAGGCACCGAAACGGGTGGGATACCGCCGCGTTATTTTGGCCGTGCCGAACAATACGTCCCAAAAAAATAACAGATTGCCGTAGTTGCCGTTCGGGTGCGAAATGCCGTCCTCCGCAGTTAATCCGTGATGGGCAAAATGCGTACTCGGTGTGGATAGGGTTCTTTCCAACAACCAGGCCAACGGGTGTAATATCCGATACCGGTACAAAAACCGGTCCCATTTGGTTTCGCTGTGGGCCAATAAAATCACGGTCATTTTTATCGGCAGATAAACGAGATATACTTTGCCCATACCCAGAAAAATCAATAGGGCCGAAAACCAGATGCCTGGCATGAGGGCGTAATATAACAAGGCATTCCGGTAGGTGACCAGCACCCCCATTTCTTCCACGATGTGATGTGGACGGTGCAGTTTCCAGAGGGTGCGGTTGGAGTGCGAAATCCGATGCCACCAGTATTGAGTCATGTCGTCCAGAATCAGAAAAGCGACAATCTGCCAGATGATTGCTGTGTTTGCGAAGTGGTTTTCGTATTGCGGAAATCCGATGCCGGCCGCGTAGTTGACCGATAAAAAAATAGCGGGTTGCACCAAGGTGGGCAAAAGGAGCATGCTCAATAATTCAATCGTCCAGTCGTTTTTAGATCGCCTGTCCTGAATATATAACCCGCCGAGGGCCTCAATTAGGCCTAACACCAAAAGTAATGCCGCGGGAAACCATTTACTGATGAGCTCTTTTTCTGCCATTGTTTATTTAAATTATACCGTCACCTTGAACAGATTCAGGTGCAGACGGAGAATTTCGCCCATGTTGCTCAGTGCCGTAAAATCGGATATTCCGTGGTGTGCCGCCAAATCTTTGGCCAGACTCGTGGTTTTCTCCGGTGTGGAAATGGCGTCGGTGGCCATGCAGTCGAGTAGGGCATTCAGCCGGTATTGAGAGGCTTTTACGCGCCTTGCGGTCTGTACCCGTTCTTCCAATTTGTATTGCTCCACCGTAATTTCAGTCATGGTCTGGGCGGCCAGATCTACGAAAGGCAGATTATCTTTGAAATACTGCGGCAGATACAGATTTTTGCGTCCTTCATAACATTGCTGGTCAAAGTCGATGCTGCGGATTCGGTACTGCTCGTCATCGAAATCGGGGGTTATATCCACCACAAAGTTATAGGCGCGCTGATCACCGAGCAGGCGCAGGAAACAGCGCTCGTTGAACTTCACAAATTCTTTGGACAGGCGTACCTTGTTTATCGCCGGATTTTTTATGCGTGTACGGATAAAATCATCGCCTGGAATGCCTACGATGTGCTCCTCTACAAGGGTATTTCCCTTCACCAGGTAATTGATGCGGTTGGGCGAGAGCATGTGTTCCAGTTCCAACCCGTAAATCCGTGATGCATCGGCGGTTTTTATATAGTAATAATCGTAGTTGTCGTTAAGCCGGTTCATGATGCGTATGCGGAAAGGCTTGGAATTGCCGAAGGTGCAGAAGTCAATCCGCTCCACGAACAGGTGTTCTATGGCGTGCATGTCGCCCGCGGTTTTCAGCAGGGAATAGATGCGGGTAAGCGCATGGTTCAGCTCCTCCATGTGCGTGGGAGCGTAAAGCTTGGTTACCCACAGGGTATCACGGCCTTCTTTGTCATACACGGGAATCTGTGAAGTACTTTTGAGCAGATCGGAATAGGTTATGCCGATGTCGGCTGTACGTTCAAAACGGCTGAGGTAGGCATCCAAGCTTTCCCGGACGGGGAAAAAGGGTTTCTTTCGGCTTACGTGGTTGAATTCCATGATAGATCAAAAGTAGGGTAGAATTTGAAAAACGGTAGGTAGAAATCGTGTATATGCAAATCCATAACCCTTGTGCAGGCATGTATTTGGGGAGTGCATGATTTCTTGATTTAGCATTTTTCGTTCAAAAAAAACGCGACCCTTTCGGATCGCGTTGCTGCGTTTATTTCTTTAATTCGGCATAATGCCGGAAGAAATGCGGAATGGTTTCGATGCCTTTCAGGTAGTTGAAGATACCGTATTTTTCGTTGGGCGAATGGATGGCGTCGCTGTCCAACCCGAAGCCCATGAGCACCGATTTGAGTCCGAGCTCTTCTTCAAACAAGGCCACGATGGGAATGCTTCCCCCGCCCCTTGCGGGAATGGGCTCTTTGCCGAAGGTTTCCTTCATGGCTAAGGCAGCGGCTTTGTATTCGGCCGTGTCGGTAGGTGTAACTACCGGTTTGCCTCCGTGGTGTGGACGTACTTCCACTTTCACGCAGGCCGGCGCGATGGCTTGGAAATGCCGGGTGAACAGTTCGGTAATTTCATCCGGATTTTGGCCCGGTACCAGGCGCATGCTGATTTTGGCGTAGGCTTTGGACGGAAGTACCGTTTTGGCCCCTTCACCGATGTATCCTCCCCAGATGCCGTTTACATCCAATGTGGGGCGGATGGAAGCCCGTTCCACGGTGCTGTAGCCTTTTTCGCCCAGCACATCGTTGATGTCCAATTCTTTTTTGTATTCCTCCAGACTGAACGGTGCCTCAGCCATCTTGGCGCGCTCCTCTGCGGAAAGTTCGATGACCTTGTCGTAGAAACCGGGAATGGTGATGTGGCGGTTTTCATCGTGCAGGGAGGCAATCATGGAGCACAGCACATTGATTGGGTTGGCCACCGCGCCGCCGTACACGCCGGAATGTAGGTCAATATTGGGTCCTGTAACTTCCACCTCCAGGTAGCTCAGACCGCGTAACCCTACAGTGAGCGATGGAATATCGTTTGCTATCATGGAGGTGTCGGAAATCAGAATCACATCTCCCGAATAACGCGCTTTATTCTCCCGCAGGAAAGGCCCCAGGTTGTCGGAACCGATTTCTTCTTCGCCCTCAATCATGAATTTCACATTGCAGGCCAGAGTGCCCGTGCGGTTCATCAATTCAAAGGCTTTCACGTGCATAAAAAATTGCCCTTTGTCGTCGGCGGCTCCCCGCGCATAAATATTTCCGTCTTTGATGACCGGGTCGAACGGGGGCGAATGCCACAAATCGAGCGGATCGGGTGGCTGCACGTCGTAGTGTCCGTAAACGATTACCGTGGGGAGTGCCGCATCCACGATTTTTTCACCATACACCACGGGAAAGCCGTTTGTCTGCAGAAGTTGGGTATTATCGGCACCGGCATCTTCCAAAAATTGCCTCACTTTTTCCGCGGCCCGAAAAACATCCTCCCGGTATTTGGAGTCGGCACTCACCGAAGGAATCCGCAGTATTTCCAACAACTCCTGTATGAATCGTTCCCGGTGTTGGTTCAGATAGTCGTTTACAATGCTCATTTTGGTATTCTTTTTGTTATTGATTTGAAGCGGGTCAAATTTCAGAATAAAATCGGAACAAATGCATGCCAATGTTCGTTAAATTAAGTACTTTTGATTGGATAAATATGTATTTTCGGAAACATATCGGCCTGTCGGGAATCACCGTTATTTTTTTCCTTTTTTCAGGGATGCAGGTTTCTTATGTTTCCGCGCAGCTGGTAACATCGCCCCAGACACCGACCAATCTGGTACAGAATGTGCTTTTGGGCGGCGGGGTTCAGGTGAGCAATATTAACTATGCGGGAGTGGCCGGGCAAATCGGTTTTTTTAACGGAAATAATACCAATCTGGGGCTTCAGTCGGGAATTATCATCACCACGGGTACCATAAGCGGCAACATGAACGGCCCCATCGGGCCCAACAATTCCGCGCAGGCCGGCGTAGATTTGGGAACGGGTGGACCTCCGGCTCCGGTATTCAATTGGCTGAATGCCCAGGTGAACGGTTCCAGTTTCCATGATGCGGCCGTACTTTCTTTTGATTTCATTCCACAGGGAAATCAGGTTTCTTTTCGCTATGTATTCGGTTCCGAGGAATACAACGAGTTCGTAAATACCCAATACAACGATGCGTTCGGGTTTTTTATTCAGGGACCCGGCATCCCGGGAGGTTTTCAGAATATGGCCCGCATTCCAGGTACCACTGACCCGGTATCCATCAACACCGTGAACAACGGTTACACCTTCAACTGCACGCCCGGTTCAAATCCCACCAATCCTGCTTTTTTCGTGGATAACTGCAACGGCAATTCCATTCAATACGATGGATTTACCAAGGTGCTTACGGCAAACGCAAACGTAGTGCCCTGCAGCACGTATCGGTTTTTTATCGTCATCACCGACGTGGGAGATGGACTGTATGATTCAGGTGTATTTTTGGAAGCCAAAAGTTTTTCTACCAACGCTAACGGCATTTTTGCGACGATAAATTCGGTGGTGCCCGGTAGTTCGGATATGTTCGAAGGCTGCGGATCGGCCACCATTACGTTCACCCGTTCAGGTAATACGACTAGTTCCCAAGTACTCAATTTCTCCATTGCGGGAACCGCAACCAACGGAACCGACTATAACAACCTGCCCACCTCGGTTACGTTTGCTCCCGGTGAAACTCAGGTCTCTCTCACGTTGACTCCCTCCACTGATGCGCTCACCGAGGGAGATGAAACTGTCATCATTACCTTGATTGATGAAGCTCCCTGTCCTTCGCAAAATCCGCCATCCGTAACCTTAATTATCCGCGAGTACCAGCCGGTAACACTTTCTGCTCCGCCCGATGTGGTAAACGGGTGTAATAATCAACCCACCGTGTTGAATGCCACCATTACGGGTGGTGCCAACAATCTGGTGGTGTGGGATAACGGTGGCGGTGTGGGCAATCCGGTGACGGTTTTTCCTCAGGTGACTACTATCTACACCGTCTCGGTGACCGACCAATGTTCGGGTGAGGTGCTCAGCGATCAGGTCACCGTTTTTGTTCCCGTATTTGATCCGCTTACGCTCATTGCAAGCGAAGATACTGCCATTTGCGGTGGGGAACCTGTCACACTTTTTGCTTATGCCTCCGGAGGGTTGGGCACGCTCAACTTGCTATGGAGTACAGGCGACACTATTCCCGAAATTACGGTAAATCCACAGGAAACGACTAATTACATCGTTACTGTTACGGATTCCTGTGGAAACCGCGTGGAGAAGAAGATCACCATTTTTGTACAGAGTCCCTCGGCGGCTTTCACATACCAGTACGTGCAAAATGATATGGTGCAGCTGATTGACGGCTCCACCTCCGATGTGGTGGATTGGCTTTGGCTCATAGAACCTGAGACAACTCCCATGGGCAGCGGCGACAGCCTGAGTGTGCAAAATCCGTTGTACCAGTTTCCCGATACCGGGTTGTACCGTGTTACGCTCATCGTGCGTAACGAATTTGGGTGTTATGATACGGTTTCCCAGATCATCCGCTCTTATCCGCCGTTTAATTTTTACATACCCAATGCATTCACCCCGACGGAAGATTTCGTCAACGATTATTTCGACGGAAAAGGGGAGGGATTCATCGGATACGAGATGCTTATTTTTAACCGCTGGGGTGAACAAATTTTTAAATCGGTGGAATACGGCCGCGGCTGGAACGGGATAGCCCGCGGAAAACCATCCAAAATGGATGTGTATGTGTATAAATTCAAACTGACCACGCCGGTAGGACTTGAGTATAAATACATGGGGCACGTCACTTTAATTCGTTAGGCTTTCTTACATGCAAACCGTAAATCGAAACATGCGATTAAGCCTTTCCCTTTTTTTCGTTCTTTTTGGTTTTTCGGTGAGAGCCACACACATAGTGGGTGGCGAATTGTATTACGATTGCCTGGGGGGCAATTCATACCGCATCACGCTGAAGATTTATCGGGATTGCGGTCCCGGTTCGGAAGCGCCATACGACAATCCGGCAAACATCAGTGTATTCGGGCCTTCGAATCAATTGATTCTGAATTTGGCCTTGCCTTTTCCGGGTGCAAGTAATGTTCCCTTCGTGGCCACAAATCCTTGCTTTCAAGCGCCGCCCAATGTGTGTGTGCAGGAGGCGGTGTATCAGATTACGACCACTTTACCGGTTTCTCCTTCCGGATTTTTGACGCTGGCTTATCAGCGCTGCTGCCGCAACAATACCATTCTCAATATCGTGGCTCCGCAGAATACAGGATCCACCTACACGGAAACCATTCCCGGTTCCAACGATATTGTCTGCAACAGCAGTCCGCGTTTTACCAATTTTCCTCCTATTGCCTTGTGCGTGGGCGATAGTTTGGTCTTTGATCATTCGGCCACCGATCCCGACGGCGATTCGCTCGTGTACCAGTTATGTTCCACATTTGACGGTGCCACACCTACCGTTCCCATGCCTGTGCCTACCTCCAATCCGCCGTTCAGTCCCATCCTATTTTCGGCTCCTTTTACGCCAACTGCACCCATGTCCAGTAATCCGCCCATCAATATCAACTCTGTTACCGGATTGCTGAAGGTAAATCCGACCCAGCAGGGACAATTTGTGGTGGGTGTATGTGCCCTGGAATATAGAAACGGTCAGCTTATCGGAACGCACCGCCGCGATTTTCAGTTTAATGTAACGGTGTGTCAGACCAACGTACAGTCCGAATTTCAGTTACCCCAGAATTTAATCACCAATGAACTTGGAGAGGTCATCAGCTGCGGAAATTATGAGATGAATTTTACCAACCAAAGCATTAACGGAAGCTATTATTTTTGGGATTTTGGGGTTCCCGTAATTACCACCGATGTGTCCAACCAAACGAATCCCGTTTATACATACGCCGATACCGGAACTTATGACATCATGTTGGTGGCCAATCCCGGTTATTTCTGTGCGGATACGGCTTTTCAGACGCTCGTGATTAAACCGCTCATCAACGTGGGGATAAATACACCCGATCCGCAATGTTTGGATGGGAACAACTTTACTTTTCAGGGTAGCGGAAATTTCGGTCCTGGTGCTCAGTTTGATTGGGATTTCGGGGCGTCGGCCAGTCCGCCGGATGCAACCACCCAAAATGTGGCTGCGGTTCAGTTCAATACCTGGGGTACGTTTCCCGTAACGTTTACGGTGACGGATAACCAATGTGTGGAAACGGCGTCGACCGAGGTATTGGTTTACGGACCGCTTACGGGAAGTTGGGAATTATCCGAAGGTGCGGGCTGCCTACCCGTTACCATTCAGTTTACGTATACTGGGCAAAATACCAATCTGCCTGTTTCGTATTTTTGGAATTTCGGTGATGGATCTGCCTCAACCGAAATTTCGCCAACCCATACATTCCAGCAATTGGGCTCGTTTGATGTGAGTCTCACCGTAACGGATCTTACGGGTTGTAATGCGGATGTGTTTGTTTTGCAACCCGACGCCGTGACTACCTATCCCGTTCCGGCGGCCAATTTTGATTTTAATCCAAAGGAAGTATCCATCTTTTACGCCACCATCAATTATACCGATTTATCAGCTGGAAGCACGTCCTGTTTTTATGATTTCGGCGATGGGGTTACTTCCACGTTCTGCGATGGGTCGCACGAGTATATGGACGGTGGAAATTATCCGATTATGCAGGTGGTGAGCAACGAATATGGCTGTGAAGATACATTGGTTCAAATTGTGCGTATTTTGCCGGAATACAACCTGTTTATTCCGAATACATTCACGCCCAACGATGACGATTGGAATGAGTTCTGGGAAATTAAGGGTATCGGCGTGAGCGAATACCGTTTATTGGTTTACACCCGTTGGGGTGAGCGCATATTTGAGACCAATACCTTCAGGCATTTTTGGAACGGCAGAAAATATAACCAAGGACCGTTGGTTAAGCAGGATGTTTATGCTTATCAGATTTTAGTGCGCGATGTGTTTGGCAGGGAACATGAATATTTTGGTCATGTTCTGCTTATGAAATAAGCCCTATTTATCCCCAAGTCTTTCTTTGAGGTCCAGATGATGACGGCGCGCCGTATCCTGGGCAATGTCATAACCGGCGTCCGCATGGCGGATTACGCCCATGGCGGGGTCATTATTGAGCACACGGGCCAGGCGTTTTTCCGCATCATCCGTACCATCGGCTACGATAACCATACCCGCATGGATGGAGTAACCCATGCCTACTCCGCCTCCGTGATGCAGAGAAACCCAGGAGGCTCCTCCGGCTGTATTGATGAGTGCGTTCAGTACGGGCCAGTCGGCTACGGCATCCGAACCGTCTTTCATGGCTTCGGTTTCACGGTTGGGCGAGGCCACCGAACCGGTATCCAAGTGGTCGCGACCGATGACTATGGGCGCTTTTACTTTGCCTTCGCGCACCAGCCGGTTAAAGGCCAAAGCCGCTTTTTGTCTGGCGCCCATGGGCAGCCAGCAGATGCGTGCGGGAAGCCCCTGAAAAGCGATCCGTTCTTTGGCCAATGTGAGCCAGCGAAGCAGGGAACGGTCCTCAGGGAAGAGTTTTTTGAGTTCTTCGTCGCAGGTGTAAATATCTTCAGGGTCGCCACTCAGCGCCACGAACCGGAAGGGGCCGCTGCCCTTGCAGAATAATGGCCGTATAAAGGCCGGAACAAATCCCGGAAAGCGGAAGGCATCGGCCACGCCGCGTTTGTCATGTGCCTGTCCGCGCAGGTTATTCCCGTAGTCGAATGTTACGGCGCCTCTCTTTTGCAGTTCCAACATCTGGCGCACATGCAGGGCCATGGTGTCCAGGCTGAGTGCGCAGTATTTTTCGGGATTGTTTTCGCGCATCGCGCCTGCTTCCACCACGGAAAGACCTTGTGGAAAATAACCGATCAGTTCGTCGTGAGAGGAGGTCTGGTCTGTAAGGGTATCGGGTGTGATGTTGCGGTCAATGAGGCGTTGTAAAAGGTCCACGGCATTGCCCAATACGCCTATGGAAATTCCTTTTCCTTCAGCTTTGAATTTCAGTGCCGCATTAATGGCTTCGTCGAAATCGGTGAATTTGTAATCCAGATAGCGGGTTTCCAATCGCTTGTCAATCCGCCATTCCTCCATTTCTGCGCACAGCGCCACACCTTCGTTCATGGTGATGGCCAGGGGTTGAGCTCCGCCCATGCCGCCCAGTCCTGCCGTTACGTTCAGCGTGCCTTTCAGCGATCCTCCGAAGTGTTGACGTGCCAACTCGGCATAGGTTTCGTAAGTGCCCTGCACGATGCCCTGCGATCCGATGTAAATCCAGGAACCGGCGGTCATCTGTCCGTACATCATCAGGCCTTTCGCGTCCAATTCGCGGAAATGTTCCCAGGTAGCCCACTTGGGTACCAACATGGAGTTGGAAATGATTACCCGTGGAGCATCTTTGTGCGTGGGCAGAATGCCTACGGGTTTGCCTGACTGAATGAGCAGGGTTTCGTCGTCGCGCAAATCTTTGAGTGCTTTTACGATCAGGTGAAACGCTTCCGGATTACGGGCCGCCTTACCCAGTCCGCCGTACACGATTAAATCCTCTGGGCGCTCCGCTACTTCGGGATCCAGGTTGTTGTGCAGCATGCGCAGGGCAGCTTCCTGTATCCAGCCTTTGCAGGAGAGCGAGGTTCCCGTAGGCGTTTTTATGGCAGACATGTCTAATTTTTCGGAAAGCGAAACCGTATTCATAACATCCTTATTTCACGTATAACAGACCCAAAGGCCTAAGGTTTTGCAAAGGTAGGGAATGTTTTATTCCGCATAGGCGGAAAGTTGTTCGTGCAGCTTGTCGCCCATCAGGTGCACGGCTATTACACGTCCTTCGGGATCGAGCAGCAGATTGTTTGGTATGGATTTGATTCGGTAGGTTCTTACCACTGGCGAATCCCATCCTTTCAAGTCAGATACGTGTATGGGGCCGCGGAGCCCGTCTCTTTCGATGGTTTTCTTCCAGAAATTTTCGTCTTCGTCCAGTGAAATGTAGACAATGGTGAACCCGTTTCCGCCTTTCATTTTCCGTTTGGAGAACTGTTCATACGCCCTCATCTGATTGGGACTTTCCTTTCGGCAGGGTCGGCACCAGGCGGCCCAGAAATCAACCAACACGTATTTTCCCCGGAGGGAGGTCAGCTGAACGTTGTTGCCCGAGGTGTCGGGTAGGGAAATTTCGGGAGCCTGTTCACCCGGCATTACGCCTATTTTAGCAGCCTTCCGATGCCGTACTTCCCGATAGACGAAGCTGCCTGCCAGCAGTGCCAATGTGAGCAGAAGCAGGAAAATGTTCGCCTTTTTGCTTGATTCCGCCATGGTGCAAAGGTCGTTGTTTTCTTCCGTTTATCGCGGATAAGGTCTGTTTTACCCGTCCGTTTTCTTTAGTTACCTTTGTGCCATGCGAATCATCAGCGGTTTTTTGAAGGGTAGAAGGGTAGAACCTCCTAAGGAATTTTCGGCGAGGCCCACCACCGATTTTGCCCGTGAGGGTTTGTTCAACATGTTGGTAAACCGCATGGAATTGGAGGGTTCTCGGGTGTTGGATTTGTTTGCCGGCAGCGGAACGGTGGCTTTTGAATTCGTTTCCCGCGGTGCGGCTGAGGTGGTAGCCGTAGATTCGGATGAATTGTGTATTCGTTTTATCCGCAAAAAAGCCGAAGAGTTTCAGGTGCCTCAATTGAAACCCTTGCGTTCGGAAGCCTTGCTTTATCTGGCGCGCGCCGGTGTCACGTTCGATATTGTGTTTTGTGATCCTCCGTTTGACAGGGAGAATCTCAGTGAAATTCCCGATGCCGTATTTGCCCACGGGGTATTGGCGAAGGAGGGATTATTGATTTTGGAGCATGAGGACAAACATTCGTTCCAGGAACATCCGCACTTTTTGGAGGACAGGCGTTATGGGCGTGTAAAGTTCAGTTTTTTCGGATACCGGGCGTAGTGATACGGGCCTTTGGTTATACAGCTATATTCACGGCTGCAATTCTGATCAATCACCAAAGCGTCCAAGGAATTTAGGATTGAAGGTAATTTGAAACTTGCTTTTTGAGAATGGGCAAATCACGGACTACTATTGACCACATAATTTCGTCGGAGATGTTGTCATAGCTGTGAATGATGCGATTCCTTGTACCTATAATGTTTTGAGCATTTTCTAGAATGAAATGAGCATCTTCTTTTAAAATACGCCCAACCGCTTTACCGATAATTTCTAGATTTCGCTCAACGGCTTTTTTGGTTTTTAGATCTTTTTGATAGAGGGAAAACTCTTTATTATCCCCTATGAAATCAAAAATTTCATCTATGCATCGGTCAATATCCAAAAGCGAGGTTTTGATTTTAAGATCCATAAATCTTCACTTTTGTTTTTTCCAGTTGATCACGAAAAAGGGCATTCTTAATTGCTCGTTCTTCTAACAGATCGATCTGTCTTTTTAGTATGGTTTCCGCCCGGCTTTTGAAATTAAAATACAAATCGGCATATTTAAATGGATCAGATTCGTTGAATTCGCTCACCAAATCAATATCCGATTTCTCGTTGAAATCATTTCCTGTAACCGAGCCGAAGGCAAAGAGTGATTTAACCTGACTATGCTCACACAGTTCAAGAAGAGCTTTTATTTTTTGTCGGTCAATTTTCATACGCCAAAGTTACAATTTTTAAAGATCTGCTCTTTTTGTGCTTTTCAGCTGGAGTTAAACTGGATTACTAACGTGTTCCGACAAATACGGAACAGCATTTTTTTAACGCTCGCCGCGGGGCTGACCTTTTTTCTTGATAAAAAAGGTCAATAAAAAA
>CAYYRB010000015.1:0-15309 GCA_964473995.1 uncultured Candidatus Competibacteraceae bacterium
CGTTAACTTCATTCCCAAGACAGCCCCTTCACTCTTGAGCGGCTTACCTCTTTTTTCGCCCCTGCCCGGCAAAAAAAGCAGGTGCGGCCTCTAAGGCGCCGTCCACTCCCGTGGAGCCGTTCCCTCATTCCTCCGTTTTTAAAAACCCCTTCTCCATTTGGGTTGAAATCACTTTCTTTACTTGAAATTCGGATACACCATGAAAAAAATACTCTTCTGCCTTTCAGTTTCAGTCGGGTTGTTTTCCTGCGGTTCTAAAAACAACACGGAGACTTATCAAAAAGAAGTTCAGCTTAAATTAGATGCCTACAACATCCGTTGGCAGGAACTGCTGAAAAACTCCGCAGAGGCGGAATGGGCGCTGAATACCCAAATCAGGGAAGGAGACTCCCTCACGGGAAAAAAGGCCGAAGAAGCGAACAAAGCCTTCGCCGAATTTACGGGTAGCAAAGAAAACATTGACTTCGCCCGGGAAACACTCAAAGAAAAAAACCGCCTGACCCCCTTGCAGATAAAACAGCTGGAAACCATCCTGTTCATGGCCGGCGCCAGTCCGGAAACGGCTGGAAAAATGGTGGATGAACGCATAGCCGCCGAAACGGAACAGACCAAAACCCTTTTCGGATTTGACTTTATACTGGACGGAAAATCCGTAACCACCAACGAAATCGATGAAATCCTGAAATCATCCCCAAACCAGACCGAACGGCTGAAGGCGTGGGAAGCCTCGAAAAACGTGGGGAAAGCCCTAAAGCCCGGCCTCGTGAAACTGCGCGATTTGCGCAACGGAGTGGTAAAGCCGCTGGGCTATACCGATTACTTCAATTACCAGGTATCGGAATATGGCATGACCTCGGAAGAAATGATGAAAACCTGCCGCACCATGGTGGCCGATATCTGGCCGGTGTACCGCGAACTGCACACCTGGGCACGCTACACGCTGGCAGAGAAATTCAAACAGCCCGTACCCGATCTGTTGCCGGCTCACTGGGTGCCCAACCGCTGGGGCCAGGATTGGACCGCCATGATTGAGGTGAAGGGCTTTGATCCCGATAAAGAACTCCGGAAAAAAAGTGCGGAATGGATCATGAAAGAGGGTGAAAAATTTTACATCAGCCTCGGTTTTGATTCGCTTCCCGCCACCTTTTACGAAAAATCAAGCCTTTACCCGCTCCCGCCGGATGCGGGATACAAAAAAAACAACCATGCCTCGGCCTGGCACATGGACAACGACAAAGACGTGCGTTCGCTCATGAGCGTAGAACCCAACGCGGAATGGTGGGAAACGGTACTTCACGAACTGGGCCACATTTATTACTACATGTGCTACAGCAACCCCGATGTGCCGATCATTCTGCGAAGCGGCGCAAACCGGGCCTATCACGAGGCCATGGGCACATTAATCGGACTGGCATCCATGCAAAAACCTTTTCTGGAACAATACGGACTGGTGCCGGCGAACACCGAGGTGGACATGACTCAGGTATTGATGAAAGAGGCCTTGAATTATGTGGTAATGATGCCTTGGGCCGCAGGTGTGATGACCGAGTTTGAATATGAACTGTACGGAAAAAATTTGCCGGAAAACGAATATAACAAACGCTGGTGGGAATTAACCGCCAAATACCAGGGCATCGTGCCGCCTTCGCCGCGCGGAGAAGAATACTGCGATGCCGCGTCCAAAACGCACATCAACAACGATGCGGCACAATACTACGATTACGCACTTTCTACCGTGTTGTTGTTTCAATTCCACGACCACATCTGCAAGAAAATTCTGAAGCAGGACGTACATGCGGCCAATTATTTCGGCAGCAAAGAAACAGGGCAATTCTTGAAAGAATTAATGCGTCCCGGAGCCAGTGTGGACTGGCGCGAACACCTGAAAAAAACCATAGGCGGTGAGATGAGCGCCAAGCCGATGCAGGACTATTTCGCCCCGCTTACGGAATACCTGAAAAAAGAAAATGAAGGCCGGAAATATACCCTGCCAGAAAAAATAGACGCCTGATTTTAGGGGCGTTTCTGAACGCTCAGCGTCAGTCTTCGTCCCCAAAAAAGGAGTCGTCTGATTCGGTAGTTTTGGACGAATGCGCCGTGAGCAGGCGGATTTCTTCCAATTCATTTTCGGTCAGATAGCGCCACTGACCCGTGGGCAGATCCAATGAAATGTTCATGATGCGGATTCGCTTCAGTTTCTTTACCTCGTAACCCAGGTGTTCGCACATGCGTCGGATTTGGCGGTTCATGCCCTGGGTAAGAATGATGCTGAATCCGAATTTGCCCGTCTGCTCTACCTCGCAGGGACGCGTTACCGTGCCCAAAATGGGAACACCCTTTCGCATGTTTTGCAGAAATCGTTCGGTAACCGGCTTATCCACCTGCACCAGGTATTCCTTCTCATGATGGTTTCGGGCCCGCAATATTTTATTCACGATATCTCCGTCGCTGGTGAGTAAAATAAGGCCTTCGCTCATTTTGTCCAACCGGCCTATGGGAAAAATACGCCGGGGATATCTGATGAAATCAATGATGTTGTTTTTTTCTACTCGCGTATCGGTGGTACAAACAATACCCACCGGTTTATTCAGGGCTATGTACACCGGCTTTTCACCGGAAGTGGAGATTATTTTTCCGTTCACCCGCACCTCGTCAGAAGAAGTAATTTTAGTGCCCAGTTCGGCAGGTTTTCCGTTCACCTTCACCTTGCCCGCCTCAATGAGTTTATCAGCCTCCCGGCGCGAACAAAAGCCCGATTCGCTCAAGAATTTATTCAGTCGGAGGGTATGGTTTTCTTCGGAAGGCATGAAAAACTGGAAATAACCGAAAGGGCTGATTAGAGGGAAAAATTAGTTCAGAAAAAATGTACGATGTAGAAAACTATTTCCGCTTACCACCGGGATTGATTTTATCCTCCACCACGTAGCTGTTGGGGAACTCGGCCTGAACCTGTTTCCAAAACATGGCCGCTTCAAATTTGGTACGGAAATCACCCACACGGATTTTAAAATTGGGTGCCTCCCAAACCAGGTAGGCATCCACATTGGGATAATTGCTGATAAAACGGGCCTTTACGTCATTGGCGCGTGCCTGAGAGCCTTGGCCGCTTTCACCGGTAAGCTGCACCCGAAAACCGGCCGGTTGATATTCCGCCGATTTCATGGCTGCCATAAATGCCTCCGCAGATTCCGGCATGCGGATATTCACTTTCCCATTACCGGAGGTTATATACGCTGCCGTTGTATCCGCCGAAACTTGAGCTGCAGCCTTTCCGGAAAATACTGCGAGGCCGAGGCAAATGGCAATGCCAAAATAAAAAATCCGATTCATCAGGACAAAAGTACCATTTTCCGTTTAACGCCCGTAGGGTTAAGATATTTCACCGCTGCCCGGAAAAAACTACCTTTGCACAAACCATAAAATGGATAAGGTGTCAGACTCCTTAATCATCATTCCCACGTACAATGAAAAAGAAAATATCGAACGCATGGTGCGCAAGGTATTCTCGCTTCCGGCAGATTTTCATCTGCTCATCGTGGATGACGGTTCGCCCGACGGGACGGGAGCCATCGTAAAACGCCTGCAACAAGAATTCGGCGCCAAACTCCACCTGATGGAACGCTCCGGAAAAAACGGGCTGGGTACCGCCTACATTGCCGGATTCGGCTATGCCTTGCAACACGATTACTCCTTTATTTTTGAAATGGATTGTGATTTTTCACATAATCCGGACGACCTGATCCGCCTGCGCGAGGCCTGCCTGCAAGGCGCAGATTTGGCGATCGGCTCACGGTATGTGACGGGCGTGAATGTGGTGAACTGGCCCATGAGTCGGGTGCTCCTGTCTTATTTTGCCTCGGTGTATGTACGCTGGGTTACGCGAATGCCCGTGCGCGATGCCACCGCAGGTTTTAAATGCTATCGTAGAAAGGTACTTGAAACCATTGATTTGAACAAGATAAAATTCAAAGGATACGCTTTCCAGATTGAGATGAAGTTTGTGGCGTGGACACTCGGTTTCAAATTAACAGAAGTGCCGATTATTTTTACCGAACGTGTGGAAGGCACCTCAAAAATGTCGGGCGGAATCATTCGAGAAGCTGCATTTGGGGTAATTGACATGAAATTGAGGGCACTCTTCGGAAAGATAAAACCGCGCGTGCAATAAGCCACTTATTAGCTGATATATACCTTCAAAACAGATACATGCCAAATTGGCCTGCGCTACAATGCAGTCGGATAAATAACCGATTTGGTCGTATAAAGTAATATATTTGGGGTATACTTCCGCAAAAAAGGGCGGTTATTCAACAGATAATAATATGCAAGCACTGAAATCTGCCGGACCTATTGCCAATTGGCTGTTTCGGGTATCGTTTCTTTTGTATGGCGTTTTGTCCAACTGGGGAACCTTCAACACCTTTGAATTTACTTCCAAATCGTTTATTCTGGCTGTTTTATTTATTATTTTATCCATCCTGCTTTTTGTCGGTGGATTTATGAAAACGCCGACCATGACGGTACTCTCAGCCTTGGGACTTGTCTGTCTTTCGGTTTCTCAAATCATCATCTCCTGGAACGGCGATTTGTCTCAGGTGTTGGCCGTGCAACTCTTGCTGGTGAGCGTGGCCTTCTATTTTCTGGCCACGGGAAATTCCTAAACAGCGGAGTGAAAAGGGATTCAGATTCCCAATCCGTTGGATTTCGTCTCTTTCATGCGCTCAAAAGCGTTATCAATACTCAGATCGGCCTTTTTATAAGCAGCAACGGCCAATTCATCACAACGGTTGTTATATAGGTTGTCGGCATGACCTTTTATCCAAGTAAACTTAGGCTTATGTTTCCGATACATGGGCAAAAAGCGCATCCAAAGATCCACGTTGGCTTTATTATGAAATTGTTTTTTTTCCCAGGCGAAGACCCAGCCTTGATTCACGGCCTCCGTCACATATTTTGAATCCGTATACACCTCCACCGGATACGCTTCAGATTTAAGCGCCTCCAATGCAACGATTACGGCGAGTAATTCCATCCTGTTATTCGTGGTTAGGCGGAATCCGTGCGACAACTCCTTTTTTTTATTTCCGAAAAGCAGCACAATCCCAAAGCCTCCAGGTCCTGGATTCCCTGAAGCCGCCCCATCCGTATAAATGCGGATTACATTTTCCATGCATCAAAGGTAACGGATTTAAAACGCCAAAAAACTGATGATCAGAATCACCGGTAAGGCACGTGGATTAGTCCGTTTGACAAGATTTCCCTTTATTTGTAATCAGTTTAAGTACACTATGAGAGAATTGGTAGACGCATTTCCGCACGAATTGAGGGATGCATTGAACATCGCAAACCGCTCCCTACTCACACAGTTCCCCGGCAATTTGGAACATGTGGTGATTGCCGGATTGGGAGGAAGCGGAATAGGCGGCTCCATTCTTCAGGAAATATGTCAATCCGACTGTCCTGTACCGGTAACCGTTATCAAAAATTATTTCTGTCCGGCATTCGTTTCACCCAAAACGCTTTTTATTGCCTGCTCCTATTCGGGCGACACGGAAGAAACCCTTTCAGTGACTGAAAAAGCGGGGCTGAAAGGAGCAAAAATTACGGTAGTCTCTTCAGGTGGAAAATTGGCCGACATCGCTCGGGAAAAAAGCTATGACCTGATTCAAATTCCCGGCGGACGACCTCCCAGAGCCAGCCTGGGATACTCACTCGGGCAATTGTTTCATATTTTTGAATTTCATCGACTAATCGGCAATGGATGGAAGACCAGCTGGGCGAATGCAGCCGATTTAATCGAAAAAGAACAAAGCCACATCAAAGCCGAAGCCGAAAAGGCAGCAGATGTTATACAAAATACGTTTCCCATTCTGTATGCCGAGAGCGGCTATGACGGATTGGCTACCCGCATCTGCCAACAACTGAGCGAAAATTCTAAAATGTTATGCAGCAACCGGATCATTCCGGAAATGAACCACAACGAATTAGTGGGCTGGAGAGAAAAGCAACCCGGGTTTTCTGTTCTGTTTTTAGAAACCGGATTGGAATACTACCGCAATGCGGAGCGTATCCGATTTGTGAAAGAGGTGGTTTCACACTTTACGGATAAGGTTCATACCCTTTGGGGGAAAGGGAATAACGCACTTGAAAATACCTTATACCTCATCAACTTGACCGATTTTCTGAGTTGTATTTTGGCAGAACGCCGCGGCTTTGATGCTTCGGAAATAGACGTCATCAACCGATTGAAATCAAGATTAAACGAACTGGCCTAAAAAGCTAACTGCCAAGTATGGAACTGAACGAATTTGTAAGGCTTCTGTTGGACGAAGATGTAGGACCCGGAGACTACACCACGATGGCTACCGTTCCGCCCGAGGTGCAGGGAAAGTCGGTGCTGCTGGTGAAAGAAAACGGCGTGCTGGCCGGTATGCGCGTAGCCGAAGAAATCATTCAAGTTTTTGACCCCACGCTTCGTATGGAAAAATGCCTGAAAGACGGCGATGAAATAAAGAAGGGAGACAAGGCTTTTTTTCTGACAGGCTCAGCGGCTTCCATGCTAACCATTGAACGCACACTGCTCAACGTGATGCAGCGGATGAGCGGAATTGCCACACGCACACGCAACGTGGTGAATACCATTGAAACTACGGGTTGCAAGCTATTGGATACACGAAAAACCACACCGCTCATGCGGTTTCTGGAAAAAGAAGCCGTGCGCATTGGAGGCGGCATGAATCATCGTTTCGGCCTGTACGACATGATTATGATTAAAGACAACCATGTTGACTTTGCCGGGGGAATCACCCAAGCCATCCATAAAACACAGGAGTTTCTGAAAAAAAACAAACTGAAACTTCCCATTGAAATCGAAGTACGCAACTTTGAAGAACTGCAGGAAGTATTGAAATGCGGGGGCGTAAACCGCATTATGCTGGATAATTTCACTCCCGACAAATTAGAGAAAGCCGTTCTGGAAATAAACGGCGCTTACGAAACCGAAGCATCCGGCGGAATTACGGAAGACAACATATTGGAGTATGCCGTCACGGGAGTCAATTTCATCTCGAGCGGAGCCCTCACGCACAGCGTAAAAAGCCTTGATCTGAGCCTGAAAGCGGTATGAACCGGCTAAAACCATGGATTGTAAAAATGATGCACCTGCCTTTGGTGCGTTGGCTTATTTTATGGACCCGCAAGCACTCCCTGCCGGGCTTCCGAAAAATTCCGATCTATTTTGTGGCGCGCTCTTTTGCCTATGCCGTCATTAAAGAAAACCCCATGGACAGGGCAGCTGCGATGACGTTTAAATTCTTTATGGCGCTGTTTCCCGCCATCTTGTTTTTATGTACGCTGATTCCATTGGTTCCCATAGAGGGATTTCAGGAAGGACTTTTGAAAAACTACGAAGCCCTCATGCCGCCGCAAGTTCATGAACTGCTCAGCCAAACGGTGGAACAAGTGGTAAAAACAGGCCATACCGGGTTGATGTCTGTAAGCTTTCTTGTGGCCTTCTTCTTTTCCACTAACGGAATCGTAGGAATTATAAAAGCCATGAACGAATCAGCGAACATCACCGAACCGGGTGGACGGATGCGGCTGAAAGCGTTGGGGATTCTGCTTTTTGTACTATCTCTTTCCATTGCTTCCATAGTTGCCATTATTCTCTCCGGAACGCTGCTGGACGACTTGTCACACAAAACCGGCTGGGCCATAAACGCACCGCGGTTTATTTACTTCTTTCGGCTGGTTATTCTTTATGCGGTGGTTCTGCTCAACATCAGTCTGATTTATTACCTGGCTCCCGCACGCAAATTCCGCCTTGGTTTTTTTTCGCCCGGAGCTTTTGCCGCGTGCAACCTGTCGATCATTTCTTCGGTGGTACTGGCCGCATTTTTTTCCAACTTTGATCGGTATAACACGCTGTACGGCACCTTGGGCTCCATTCCCATTTTCATGATCTGGATTTATGTGAACTGCCTTGTACTCTTGGCCGGCTTTGAATTAAACATCGGTATTGCCGCGGGTACGCTCAGTCCCGAAATCGCAAGTCAAAACCGCAAAGAACCATGAAGGGCAGCATCCGTACGCCTTATTACCTGCTACTTGCCCTGATCTGCCTTTCGGCCTATTGGCAGATTACCTTCAACCTGCATCCCGTAAAATACGACATGCCCGACTGCTACTACCCCTGGCGCAGTTTTATTTCCGATGCGCTGCAAAACGGACATGCCCCGGTGTGGAATCCTTACCAATTATTCGGTTCTCCCATACATGCCGATCCTTCCTCGGGTGCCTGGTATCCTCCCGTCTGGGTCATCGGACTGTTATTCGGTTATTCGCTGAAAATTTTAGGTTGGGAACTTCTGCTCCACGTATGGCTGGCCGGAGTCGGGTTCCTCAAGTTGGGCAAACGGCTCGGATTTTCTGCACAAACCTCCTTTTTGCTGAGCGTAGGGTATATGCTCTCAGGAATCTTTACGGGAAATGCACAACATATAACCTACGTAATTTCCGCCTGTTGGATTCCCTTCATTCTTTATTATTTTCTTAACGCGGCACAACGTTTCTGCACCGCAGAATCCCTGAAAGGCGGAATAGCTCTGTTTTTCCTCATTACGGGCGGTTATCCCGCTTTTTCTGTCATTCTTTTTTATTTACTGATTATCTTGGGCCTATACCAGATTCTGCATCTGATTAGCCAAAAAAAGAACACGGCAATCGTTCAATGGATAAGCTCACGGGCAATACTCGGCGGAACAGCCATCCTTCTGTCGGGAGGTTTTCTTTGGTCGGTTTACCAAGTAACGCCCCTGATTACAAGAACACGGTCATTCAGCGCTGCAGATGCCCAATATGGCCCCTTTTCCCCCGAAGCTGTTCTATCATTCATTTTACCCTATACCTCGGTAGATCCAATTTTCGTGAAAACCGATATCAGCATGGCCAACGGGTATTTCGGCTTGGCCTTCTTCCTCTTTTTTGGCCTCTCGTTCCTTTACAAGGCCTCTACACCGATCCGAATTTTTCAGGCATTTGCCATTTTCGCCCTGAGTGCATCCGTAGGCTCTGCACTCCCCGTAAGGGAATGGCTTTTTGATTATGCGCCGTTAATGAATATATTCCGCTTCCCGGGGGTATTCCGTCTGTTTGTTATACTCGGAGGCCTGCTCTCGGCAGGCATTTTTCTGGAAAAATTAGTAACCGGTGAACAAGCCATTCGAAGGATAACCGCGGGAACATTTCTCGTTTTCCTTGTTATATTGCTGATTCTAGGATTTATCTTGGCGCAACCCTACACAGAATTACTGTCACACAATTGGTTCAAGCGTTCGGAAGTGCCCGATGCAACTTACCATGGAGGTCTTCAAGCGTTTATCATGGCGGGTTTTTGCCTGTTATACGCCCTATTTTTATTCAGGATAAAAAACACCAATAAACTATTTTTTAGCCTAGGCTCTCTGATTGCGGTTGAGATGGTCCTGAGCACTCAGTTGAATGCTCCTTATACCGTTTTTTACAAAGAATTCCGGGGGAAGGATGTAAAAAAAACAGAACGGCTTTTTACACCCGGATTTCCGTTGCCCGATTTGAAAAAACCCATGAACAGCTATGCTGCGGAGTTGATTCATGAACCGCTTTGGAAGAATTTGGATATCTTTAAAAAACAGCCCTCGGCTGGAGGAATGAATAATTTCATGTTTGCCTCTGCGATGTATCTGCTGGATAACCAAAAAGAAGCCTTGCGACTATTAACCGAAAAACCGTTGGCCTATTTGGGAGGAGAGGTGCAGAATCCCAAAAAATTTTACGGCCTCAACCGCGCGGGTAAGCTTGATGCAGATCTTTTATTTATGGCAAATGAACCACCCAAAAAATACTCCTCAGAAGGACAACTTTCCGTGGTGGAATTTACTCCTGAAAATATGATATTTCAAGCAGATGCAAAAGAAAATACCACCCTGACTTTGCTCCAAAATTTCTCGCCCTATTGGCAGGTGGAAATGGATGGAAAAAAAGTGGGATATTCCTGCTCCAACGGGAGTTTTATAACCATTTTCCTGCCCAAAGGAAAAAGCGAAATCCGCTTTTCCTATCAGTCGGCAGAAGTGCGGCGACTTTATCTTATTTGTTTGATTTTGTTTATAACAGTGTTGCTCATTGTGCTTAAACCTAAAATAGATTCATTTATCAAGCGGTTTTCTGCTCTAAAAAAATAATCACAACTACGATTTAGTTGATATTGAGTGTATTTTAGACTATTTTCAAAGCTGGTTGATTTGCTCTCGCCACAGGTCAACTGGACATCAAACTGAATTTTTCTAAAATAATGCTTGGTAAAAGCGCCTAATCCGTACTTTCATGCCATGAAAAAATGGTTAATTATCCTCCCGCTTATTTTGGGCTTCTATGCATCCCAAGCTGTCCCGTCAAACGACAAAAAGCTGACCGTTTTATCCTACAATATCCAGATGCTTCCCCGCTGGATTGCCCATCTGGAGCACGGGCCCGTAAAGCGTGCAAAGTTAATTCCCAAAAAACTCATTGCCGACAATATCGATATTTTGGTATTTCAAGAAGCGTTCGATAAACACTGCATGAAAATGATTAAAAGTGAATTGCAGGCATATTACCCTTATTCGGTGGGTCCGGCAAATGATAAAAAATTTGGTTTCAAACTGAACAGCGGAGTGATGATTTTCAGTAAGCAGCCCCTAAAAATGTTGGACATGGTTGACTTCACGGAATGTGAAAAAGAAGATTGTTTCGCCAGAAAAGGAGCCCTGCTCGTAGAGACCGAATGGGAAGGTCAGCGCCTGCAGATCATGGGCACCCACATGGAAGCCGGCGGTTCACAAACCTTAAAAGCCGGACAATACCTGGAAATCGCGGCCATGATGCGGAAAAATCAACAGGCCAACGTGCCCCAATTGCTGGCGGGAGATTTCAATATACGCAAAGGAAGCGTTCTATACGAAGCCATGTTGGCCACGTTCGACATGAACGACGGCGCTATTTCAGGTGATCTGCAATTCACGGCAGATGGCTTACTGAACGACATGAAAGGCTACGACCCGGAAGACCGCAAAGTGATTGATTTTATTTTTTACAAGGCCAACGGAATCATCCCTACTTACATCAACAGAGAAATCAAACAATACAGACAAACTTGGAATAAAGAAAAACAGGATTTATCGGATCACCTTGCCGTTTTGCTGACATTGCAATTTTAGGTCAGCTACCCAATATACCGTTTACCCGCTCATTAGCTTTGAAGGCCCAAATGAAAAAGGGCATCGCCCCTGTGCACCAAAGAAATGTTGTTATGCCCTATTAAATAACCGGGTTTTGGTGCTTTTACCAAACTTTCATACGAATTAAACGGATCATGAATGATGCCCAGTGTATCGCCTGTGCTTACCATATCCCCTGAGGAACGAAAAGGCCTGAACATGCCCGATTTCGCGGCCCTGATCCATGTAGAGCCGGTCAACTCGGCCGAGAATTTTGGCGGAGTAACGGGATGCTGGGTCATACCCAATCCCGACATCAAACGCAAAACTCCGTTAACGCCTTCTTGAATAACTAATTCATCATTTCGCATAGACTCCCCTCCCTCGTATACCAAAACCGATTTGCCCTTGGTGCCGGCATACCACCGGAGCGATCCCTTGATGGGGGCTGATGGCAAGATAAGCGGTGCCTTAAACAGATGGGCCAGACGACGCGAATCTTCATCGCCCGTTGTAAACCGCACCTGCGGATAATTGGTGCGCGAGGCACCTCCTGTATGAAAATCGACGATATAATCCACCGCCGGAATCACCTTCTGGGTAAGATGCCAGGCCGTTAACGCTGCCAAAGAACCCGATTTCTTTCCCGGGAAACTGCGGTTTATATCCTTTCCATCGGGTACGGAACGGGAAAAATTCAAAAATCCGAATACATTCATAATGGGCACAGCCACCACGGTTCCGCACTCCAAATCAGTTAAGAGTTGGGCTTTTATCAGTCGCCGAACAATTTCAATCCCGTTGGTTTCATCCCCATGCAGCCCGCCTGAAAGTAATACACGGGGACCAGGTTTCGGAGACCGGAAAATATAAATGGGCATTTTAATGCGTGTACCGGAAGGCAAACGAGCCACTTTTAAATCCCACACCGCCGTTTCGCCCGGGCTTACCGAATAATTCCCCAGCCTTAAATCCTCCGAATTCACTTCCATATTCATCATTTTTTCCGCAATCTCCCTCCCAAAGCTAAAAAAAATGCGGAGTCTGAATTACCTTTGATCCTAAATCAAATCAAGTATGGCGTATTCTTCTTTCCAAGCATTTCTGAACAGTGAATTGCAATCCATCCGTGAAGCCGGTTTGTACAAAAAAGAACGAATCATTACCTCTCCACAGGGAGCTGAAATTACCGTAAACGGGAAAAAAGTACTCAATTTCTGTGCAAATAACTACCTGGGTTTATCTTCCCATCCGCGGGTCATAGACGCTGCAAAAAAAACATTAGACACGCACGGATTTGGTATGAGCAGCGTACGTTTCATTTGCGGCACGCAGGATATTCATAAAAAATTGGAAGAAAAAATTGCCCGGTTTTACGGTACGGAAGATACCATACTCTATGCCGCCGCATTTGACGCCAACGGAGGAGTATTCGAACCCTTGCTTTCCGAAGCCGACTGCATCATCTCTGACGAACTGAATCATGCTTCCATTATAGATGGAGTGAGGCTGTGTAAAGCAGCCCGGTACCGATATAAAAACAATGACATGGCCGATTTGGAACGGCAACTTTCCGCAGCGGCGGATGCCGGCCATCGCTTCAAACTGATTGTAACCGACGGGGTTTTTTCTATGGACGGATTTGTCGCACAATTAGACAAAATCTGCGACCTCGCCGATAAATACGACGCCATGGTGATGACGGACGAATGCCATTCTGCCGGATTCATCGGCAAAACAGGACGCGGAGTTCCTGAACTGTGCGGGGTTTCAGACCGGGTAGATATTATCACGGGAACGCTCGGAAAAGCATTAGGTGGAGCTATGGGCGGTTATACCACGGGCAGAAAAGAAATCATCGAGCTACTGCGCCAACGGTCAAGGCCCTACCTATTCAGCAATTCACTGGCCCCTTCCATTGTCGGGGCTTCCATCGAAGTATTTGATCTGCTTTCCTCCACTACGGAACTGAGAGACAAGTTGGAAAGGAACATCACTTACTTCAAAAACGGAATTCGTGCAGCAGGCTTTGATATCAAAGACGGGGCTTCGGCCATTGTGCCCGTTATGCTCTATGATGCCAAACTTTCCCAGACCATGGCCGATAAATTATTGGATGAAGGCATTTACGTCATCGGATTCTTTTATCCCGTGGTGCCCAAAGGACAGGCGAGAATACGGGTACAACTTTCTGCCGCCCACGAACAAGAACACTTGTATAAAGCGCTGCAGGCATTCATCAAAGTGGGAAAAGAATTACATATCATCCCCTAACGGGCACTCAAATAAAAAAGGGCTGAAAACACAGCCCTTTTTATACATTATACAGACTTATTTCAGTTTAAAGGTAAGGCCCCCGCTGATAAACGACTTGCCGTATCCTGCTTCTAAACTCACACCAAATTTGGGCTTAAAGAAATAGCGTGCTCCCGCATGCGGCCCTATAAAAAACAAGGGGTTTGCCCAACCCGGAGTGGGAAAAAATCCTACCCCTGAACCTACGCTTAAACCGGCGTACACATCCAACTTATCCGCATGAATATCGCTGCCGGTTTTATCAGCAATCAACTGATAAAAATGAAAATTAGTCAATAAACCTACGGGAACGGCCAACTGCCCATAACCACCAACCGATTGGGACCAGGAATAATACCGCCCGAAACCTCCCTGAATTCCCATATAAACACCTAATCCTACATACTTATGAATTCCCCATTCCGCCTGTGCGGTTATTCCTCCCAAATTACTTCCATACCACGTATTTCCGGCCCAATTGTTCTGTACATCAATATTCCAGTAATTGCTGCCTGAAAGATGAAGCTGCATGTACATGCCCCCCTTCTGGAATGCCTGACCGAATCCAGAAAAATTCAAGATCAGCAAACCAGCTGAAACGATTAAAAATTTGACGCTATTTTTCATGATTTATTTGGTTTTAATTCAGCACAAAATTACCAATAACTTTTTTTAGTGGTATGTTTGTCGCGTTTTGAGGTTCTGCCGAGAGGCAGATGAAAAGGGAATTCCGTGAAAGTCGGAAACAGTTCCCGCTGCTGTAAGCCTCTTCCCGCAAGGGAATCCGGATCGGAAAGATGCCACTGTGAAAACACGGGAAGGCTCCGAAATCCCGAGGTAAGTCAGAAGACCTGCCCCAAAACAGATAACACCGGGCTTCGGGAAAAAAGCTGCGGGCATTGCGGTTCGGCGAAAACCCTACCGCCTGTTCCTGTTTTTCCGTAGTCCATATTTAGATAAATTGGCGAGCAGACCTTACATACAGATCATTCTATTTTTGCTTATGCCGTTTGGACATGTAGCACTCCGGGGGCAAAACTTCCCGACAGACTCCCTGCGCCTGCATGTATTAGACTCCGTCATCATTTCAGACACCCGCAAGATGGCGTTTGACCCCGGACTGAAAGCGCGGTTTACCCAAGCCGGAACGAATCAAAACATGGCAGAAATGCTGAACGAGAAAAAAACGCTGTTTGTTCGTTCTTACGGACCGGGGCTGCTTTCATCCATTTCGGCACGGGGAACGGAGGCCGTGCATACTCCCTTGATATGGAATGGATTTTCCCTTCAGAATGCCGTCAACTCCATCAATGATCCGGCTATGGAAAATACCCCCGGAAATTACGATGTATCCTTTTTGCCGGGCGGGCAAAGCGGACTGTTCGGTTCCGGAGCCATAGGGGGAACCGTCCAGCTGATGCCCGATTTCAACCAACCCATGGGTATCACCGCAGCAGGCGGTTTAGAATTCGCATCCTTCGATTATAACCGCGAATTCATCCGTATGTCTTATCGAAATAATAAATTGTCACTGGGCGCCAACCTGAACATGTATTCGCGCATGAATACCTATTCTTTTCTTAACCGGGCCAAACCGGGAATGCCAAAAGAAAGTATGGAAAATGCTGCGGCCAGGGGGTTTTCGTTTAATGTGGACGGAATGAAGCGACTTTCAAAAGGAGGAAAAATCACTACGTCCGTGTGGTATCAACAAAACAGGCGGCAAATTCCTGGTACACTCATCACGCCCCACAAAGAAGGAATTCAGATAGATAAAAAC
>CAYYRB010000015.1:15409-40733 GCA_964473995.1 uncultured Candidatus Competibacteraceae bacterium
CGGATCAGTCCTCAGAAAAACCTGAGCATCCGAACCAGGATCAACCGCAATTTCAGGCAACCCTCATTTAACGACCTGTATTGGGTGCCAGGCGGAAACCCAAACCTGAAACCGGAAACTTCCTTCAGTCAGGAGTTGGGATTGGACTGGACAAAAAGCACGGGCAACCCAAAAAAGTCGATGGAATACGATATACGGATAACCGGGTTTCACCAGACTATGCAAAATCGGATTGTCTGGATTCCCGGCGCGCTATTCTGGAGTCCCGAAAATATAGACCGTACAAGGGCTTATGGGGCAGAAGCCGATGTGCGGCTTGTACGAATTCGTAAAAAATGGAAAATAGAAGGCTCCCTGCATTACACATTCACCCGATCCGTAAGAAATAAAGCGCGTTTCGAAGGAGACCCGGCTTACCGTAAACAAATTCCCTATATCCCTTTGCATATGGCCTCCGCCGAAGTTTCCATAGCCTACCGAAACAGCCGAATTTTCTATCGACACGGGTATACCGGAAAACGCTTTACCCTGGCAGATAACAGCACCTTTCTACCCCATTACCACACGGGGAGTTTAGGCATCAGTCAATCCGTCACCTTTTTGGGAATAAAGCTGGAGGCCTGGTTTGTATGCGAAAACATCGCCGACATCGCCTATGAAGTATTGGCCTTTCGTCCCATGCCGGGACGATTTTTCCGCGGAGGTGTACTCCTTTCATTCAACAAAAAAATACCAAAAGGAATTTTTAAATTAAAGAACCATGAAAAATAAACAAATCATCCTGTTCTCCATCTTGGGAATTAGCACACTTATGGAATTTGGGTGCAAAAAAGAAAACGACGCACAATCCGATGAATTTTACGGAAATGGAACATTTGTTCTTTGTGAAGGAGCTTTCCAGCAAGGAAATGCACGAATCGACTTTTTCAACAAAACGTCAGATTATTTGAAAACCGATATTTTCGGACAGGCCAATAACATCCCTTTGGGTGATGTATTGCAAAGCATGACTGTTATAAACGATAAGGCTTTTTTAGTGGTGAATAATTCGGGAAAAATTGAAATTACGGATCCAAAAACGATGAAGATAATCACCACCATAACAGGTCTTACATCCCCCCGGTATATTTGTCAGGTATCTGCCGAAAAGGCTTATGTTTCTGATCTGTTCGGAGGGGAACTGAATGTGTTGGATATAAATTCACTCACCACAACCGGGTCTATTCCGCTGCCCGGCTGGACAGAGGAAATGTGGAGCCATGACGGCGAAATCTGGGTCACCAACGGTAATCGGGAATACGTTTATCTGATAGAAAATGATCAACTTTCTGACAGCATTTCTGTGGGTTACGGCAGCATCTCCATCCGGGAAGATGTGAACGGTAAAGCCTGGGTGCTTACCGGAGGAAATTACCAGGACAATACGTCATCCAAATTGGTTAAAATAAATCCATCTAACCGGCAGATAGAATGGGAACATACGCTGAATTCATACGGTGCATCCAAGCTGCGTATGAATGGAGACCGTTCCGTGTTATATTTCTTATTTAATGGTTCCGTTTACAGAAAAAATGCCGGTGACGTCGGCGCTCCGGAAGCTTTCATTTCCATTCCGGGAAGCTATTTTTATGGTATAGGTGTTGATCCGGAAAACGGAAATATATGGCTGGGTGACGCGGGTGATTTCAGCAGTGCGGGAACCGTTCTGATTTTCAACCCCTCCGGCACCCTACTGAAGCAATTCACCACGGGAGTGGCTCCTAGCGATTTTGTGTTTTGATTTTCAGTTTCTGACCCACCTGTATCTGATCTGAACGCAGGCCGTTCCATTCTTTTATCTTGCTATACGGAACGCCGTATTTCCGCCCTATGGAGGACAGCGTTTCACCTGAACGCACTTTATGCAGCAACCAGCCCGCAGATTTTGTTTTGGCAGCCGGTGTTGGCATATCCGGCTCGACTTTCGGTTGAGGGATAGTCAGGGGCACCGAAGAAACCGATTCCCAAACGGGCAAAACAGCCCTGCGCACTTCGCGCGCCCAAATGGCATAACCTGGTTCATTCAGATGCAGGCAATCAGGCGTAAACAGATCCGAATCGGGTGAGCCATCGGATGCCTTCATGAAAGGACGCACATCGATAAATTCCCATTGCGGATCTGTTCGGCAAAATTCACTGATAAGCAGGTTTGCTTTGTCAAACTTTTCGGCACTGTTCCAGCGGGACGGGGAATGTTTCACACTGATAAAAAAACACCGGGTATTGGGCAGAAATTGGCGCACTTTGGCTCTGAACCGATTGAAATCGGCAATAACGGTATCAAACGTAAGCCATTTGGAATGCAAGTCATTCTCACCCGAGTACACCACCAAAATACGCGGATTATGTTTGTAGATGATGCGGTGAAAATAATACTCTGCCTCGGCCAGCGTGGAACCTCCGAAACCTCTGTTGATTGCCGGCATCGGGCTCATATCCAAAGAAAGGGTTTTCCATCGTTTGATGCTGGAACTGCCCACAAAAAGTACTGCTCCTTTTGGCGGAGGCGAGGCAGCATCCTCCTTCTCCATAAGTTGTATTTCATTTTCAAACAGAGTCAATTTTCGTCCCTGGGCATAGGAAGCCGGATGGAAAAAGTGGAGCATCCAAAAAAAGAAAATACACGTAGTCCGTTTGCCCATCATATCACAAGGATAACGAAAAAAAGGCCGCCTTATTCGCGCGGAATGCCCAATAAACCCTAAAAAAACTAAAATCGGGAAACTTCAAATGTTGGATAACCCCGCTCACCGAGCTGATTGGTAAAGCTGACGAACCGCATCTTCCAAAAATCACCGAAACGGTCACGGACCAAATACGTGTTTTGAGATATCACGGTATATGCCGCCAAATCTATATCATATGATTTCCAAGCATACCCGATAAAATCCCTTTGGGTGGAAAAGGTATATTGAGACAACTGATTAAACGTGATTCCTGAAAAATTATCCGTACTGTCCACGGCCACCGAAACCCCGGTGGGATTCAAAAGCACACCATTCACCGCATACCATTCATATTGGTTGGTGCTTCCCGGAAACAAGGCCAACGTGGTGTAATGCGTAAATTGAATGTCATAGCGATTTTTCTCCGGTTCCGGACTGACCGGTTCACCGCCGTTTCGGAAACTGAAATACACAAAATTATAGGCATTGTTTTTAGTGAGCGAAGCTGTTTTAATGTCCGATCCATCCGCCTGGGCGTAAAAAAAAGAAATGCTCTGCATGTCGGATGATTCTATTTTCACCTTGCGAAATCCCAGTCCGGAGCCCGAGGTAGAAATACCCAAATCCACTACGTATACCCTTCCAGGAACAAATCCGGAAAACGCCGTGTTTTCAGGCTCACCGGAACTCACATCATACCGCCAGGAATTTTCCGGATCCGAGGGAGAAAAAGAAACGGACCAATCTTCGCTCTGCGTATCCAAAACCCGCATTTTTTTCGATGAGTTGAGATAAATGGCCGTCACTCCGGGCGAGCAGGAAAAGGCAATATCCCATTCCTCCCGATGATTGGAAGCAACAAACGTGTTGGAAGAAAAATCATAATAAGTTTGCCGGGAATAATCCGGGCGTGTCTCTGCCATTACCGTTACCACGCCTCCCGGCGAAACATAAGGCGGAACAGGGTCGTCTTCCTTAAAACAGGAAGTAAGAAATACAAGAAAAAAGAAAGGAAGTAACTTGAAAATAACCCTGCTCATGGATTTGATTTTTTTGTCCAACCAAATTGATAACTTACGGCTACCGCCACGGTGCGGCCCCAAGCGGCAGATACGGGTCCGGAAGAGCTCGCATGTACACCACCGTCGGGCAATGTTCCATTCTGAACCAGGTTACGCACGTTAAATAAATTTTTTCCATAAACGGAGACGCGGAATTCCTTTCTAAAAAAGGTTTTGGTAACAGACAAATCCAAGGTATGAAAGCCTTGAATAAAGCCCTGAACGATTTGATCATTTTCATTGCTGAAAAGGAAAGGCATCTGCCCGTTATACTTATAAAACACATTCCCCGATAATCCCCATTTTTCATAGGTATATCCGATGGATCCGCGCACCTCCGGAGAAACCAGAAAGCGGGAAGTATTGCCTACGCTGCCGTCAAACGTCTGGCTAATTCCGGTGTAGGCCACTCCTCCCTGAACCTGCAGCGTTTTGTAGGCAAATTGCATATTCAGTCGAACACCGACTGTTTGAAAACGACCTACATTCCTGTTGGTATACACGGGAACGCCGTTTTCAGAAAGCTCCCCGGTGTAAATGAGCGTAATCCGGTTATTGATATCGTTATAAAATCCGGCCGGTTCCAGTAAAAAAGCGTACTCTTTTTTATTCATTTTAAACGTAACGGAACCTGTAATGTTATGCGAATTTTCTGCCAGCAGATTTTCATTGCCCAAGATGTTATGGTTGATGTCCACAAACTCAAAAAAAAGTTCTTTTAAATCAGGGGCACGAAATCCGCGGGAATAGGCACCCCGAATCTGAACATATTTGTGCGCCTGCACTTTGAATGATAACGCGGGTATAAACGGCATGCGGAAGCGGCTGTTATATCCATAGCGGAAGGAAGGCTTTAATGTAAGCCTTTTCCAAGCGGTATATTCGGCAGAAAAAAAGGCTGCATAATCGCCGATATTTTGAATTCCTGATTTAATCCGGGGCCCGGAACCGGTTTCAAAATTAAAATCATATCCAGCCTGAAGCATTACTTTTTGAGAAGCTCCGGAGTACGTATAAATACCCCTTGACATAAACAACGTGAAACGGTCTCTGTCTGATTGAAGCAAATTTCGGTCTAACGTAACCAAGTCTTTAAAGTAAGTATCTACCTTCCGGTAAAACAGCGAATGATTCGCGGTAAAATCTACGTGGTGTTTGGGCTTGATGAAACCGGTCAATGACAGGGTATTCGCAACACGGTCCGTAAGGTAGTACGCATCCCTTGCCGCAATGCCGAAAGGAGCGAGTGGCCTTCCCTTATTTTCAATTTTTTCGCTGAACCAGGAACCCGCCCAGCGCAACTGCATCTCCTTCCATCTGAACACGTACTGCGCTTCGCCGAAGGCCTGTCTTTTGGGTTTCCACTGCATGAACCGGGCAGAATCCGGAATGGAATTGAACCCGTCGAAAAAATAACGCCCGCCATTCACCCGTATGGAGTGTTTGCGGAAACGGGCAGACAAAAATCCGTCAGCATTGTAATTACCCACGCTTTCATAATACCCGGTGCCGCCAAGCTCAAAAGATGAAGCTACCTCTTTTTTGGTAATCAGGTTGATGATACCCCCCAATGCATTGGTGCCGTATGCCGCAGATGCCGGGCCCTGTATGATTTCCACCCGTTCAATATTGTTCAGGTTAAGCTGACTCAGGTCTATTTTGCCGTCGAGCCGTCCGATAACGGGCACGCCGTCAATCATGATTTTGACATTTTCGCCTCCTACACCTTGCAGGGCTACCGATGCACCTAAGACATTGTCTTGGGAAAGACGGATATTCAGATTTTGCGTGAGCAGATCCCGTAAATTCTGGGCACCCTGCTTTTCAATGCGGTCACGGTCTATCACGGTAACCGGATTTACCATAGCCTCCTCTCCCCTGGGGATAAAATCAGAAACCAGCTCCACGGGTTTCAACAACATTTGAACCGGGTGAAGAGATAAGGTGTGATTTCCCTGATGAAGCAACGTATCCAGCGGCTTGTAACCCACGAATGAAACAATAACACGGTAATTCCCTGAAAAAGGAACCGAAATCTTTCCCACGTTATCCGCTACCGCATACTTTGATTTACCGGCATCTTCCGGTTGCCAAAATTTGGCATGGGCGCCAAACAGGGCGGCACCCGTTTGGGAATCGGTTATAAAAAGAACATTTTGGGCCGGCACAAGTCCGACCCAAAAGATCACAAAAGAGAATGATACAATGAAATTCCGAAAAATCAACGCACAATCAGTTTTTTCATCTTCCTTTCTTTGGCCGTCTTAATCATGGCTACATACATCCCTGAAGCCGGCAGGTTCTCCGTGTCCACCTGAAGCTGATTAATTCCGGGTTGCGCAGTCAGCGTTTGGCTGTATACAGTTCGTCCGTTCAAATCCATCAGGGAAAAAACGGCCTCTTCTTGGGCATCGGAGGAAAATACCACATTAACTATATCTGAGGCAGGATTAGGAAATACATTCCACGCACCGATGGTCTCATTATCATTCAGCGAAGCAAAGGCAACCTTGCGTTTCTGGAAAACAAATTTACCCTGTGAAGAACCGACAAAGCCGGTAAAGCGAATCTGCCAAATGTTGCCAGGTAAGTCCTGAATAAAATAACTCAATGAATCATAAATCGCAAACTGAAAGGAGGAGTTCAAAAATTTCCAGTCATGTCCGATTCCATAGATATCCTCCTGAAGCGTGTAATCGGAGTAAACGGCATCGTCTTCGGGAATTCCCTGAGCCTTGGCCACCTTTACCCCTTTTTGTGCCTCTACTCCGGTAACGGCCTGAATGCTGGTTCCTCCGCTAAATACGTACTCATCTTCAAATTTGGTAAAGACCAAATCAAAGGAGGATGCCACCGGCTCATCATTAAATACCTGTCCTGAGGCAAAGCTGTAATAAATAAAGGTTTTATCACTGATTCCATCTTTGCTTATGGTGATGTTCTGCGATCCCGAGCCATCGAGGTTGGCTGCTAGAATGTGGAACTCCCTGGGGAAGGCCGTCAAATCTTTAATCCATATTTTCTTCCATTGGGCAGAATTGGGACTACCGTTTCCAACCGTCTTGTACACGAAAAGAGAATTACCCGTGATTACATTGGTCGCCTGGTTGTAATCTCCCCATCCATAGTTGGGATGACCGGTTTCTCCATATTCAAAAGCCGAAGGGGCATAGGATTCACGGTCGTCGCGTGCGCGCGCCCATCCGTTACCTGCTCCCAGACCTGCCGTATCAAGGGAGGCCCAATCAGAAGTGTCGCCTGCGGTGTATTTATATAACTGCGCGGAAAACCCTCCATTAATGCGGATAGATGCCGTGTAGACGGCGCTCACATCAATGAGCCAGTCGCGTGTATTAAAGGGAACGGATCCCACGTTGCCTGTTTCCAGGCTGTAAAAACCACGATTGGCGTAGCCCGGTCCTATAATGACGGAATCGGTAATCCATCCTTGCGCGTTGACTAAACCAGCCGCGCAAAGAAAAAATAAAGCAAATACACTTTTCTTCATGTTTTAAATTTTATCGGGCACAAAGCTACAGAGCGCAAACCCGTAAGGCAATTCCAAATTTTAGGTAAAATGATACCTAACCTTAGTTAACCTGAAAAGGGGAGTTCGGAAGGTGATTAACGGACAAGCTGCACACTCCCCTCGGTTGATATTCAGTTGGAAATAAACATGAAAAATAAAATCAGATTTCATCCAATTTTTTCAGAAACCAACTCAGATCCAGCAGGTCTTTGGTAGAAGCCAATTCCTCCCGGAATAACACGGCCGCCTTCTTATCCCTGTCAAGCCTTATGCGCATGAGCCGTTTAATCGTTTTCACAAAAAGCAGGTGGGCATTTTTTTGAAAATCGGCAATTTGTTCATTCCGGCGCAGATATACATAAAAGGAATCGGTCAGTGCGTAAAAGGAGATCTCCTCCATCGTTTCATAGTAAATTTTCAACTGAAGGCAACGCGCACCTAATTGATAAAAAACATCCATCATTTCAGCATGGGCCAGATGCCTGAGTGCTTTTTTGTACTCTTTACGGGCATAAAACAACCAGGCCATGTTGTAGTTTACGGCGTGTTCCCTGTGCCGGGGATCCAATTTATCTTTAAACTGACCGATAAAGTGCTCCACCCAGGCGTATTCATCCAAGCGGATACCAACGGTTACGATGTTTTTAAACACATGAGGTCTTACGAATCCGTTTTCATAAATGGCATCCAGCTCAATCATTTTTTGATACAGCGCAAAAATCTCACGCAGATATTCCGGGCGGCCCGAGTTTATCTGATGAGTACAGTAATTTTGAGCAAATACATACATATCTACCAGCTCTTCGCGGGTAAATCCCTCTTTATTTTGCTCCAGCAAAAGGAGCAGGTTCCGATAATGGGCATCATCTCCCGGTTCAAGATGCATAAGCACAATGAGATAATACATGGAAACAGCGGGATAGTCTGAAAAAGAAGCATCACGCACACGGCGCACCACCTCCTCCAAAAACGGCTTTTGATAGGAAACTTTCAGCAGCATTTCCCGGGTGAGCATCTCGCCGGAATGCTTCAGCTTGTTCGTGATGTAAAACAGATCCAAGTAATCCGAAAGTGTCTGAAGGTTGGAATCCAGCGAACGGGACTTTTGATGTTGAGAGTAGATATACGCCTTTTCTTCCAGGAGATATTGATTAAAAAACCATAGTGCATCTTTTATTTGGGCCTTTTGCTGCATCTTCAATGTATCCTCGTAAATCTGTATGTAATACTTTTCGGGTCCGTTTCTTCTGTAATAATCCAAAAGCAACAGTTTTTTTCGGATCGGATCGGTTTGAAGTTCGCGATAAGCAATGAATTCCTCCAACGCTTTTGCCAAATCGGAAAGAATATGCCGCATTTTATTTTCGTCGAAAACTTCCTCAGGGAAAAGTTTCCGGAATACCTTCTTTTTTTCAAGGGCGGGAGCATCCAAAGCCGGAAGATGAGGCTTGATAATCTTCACCAGCAAGTGGAGATTCAGCCATGAAGGAGAAAGTTCAGCCGAGAGGAATTTCTCAAAATCACGAAATTCTTTTTGACTGAAGGTGCGAAGAATTAAAATGGGTTTACTTTTAATCATTCCATATCCGGGTTTGGGTTTAAAAATATACGTTAAAGTCCGCTTTGCGAAAAATCGGGTACACTTTTTTTTGAAAAAAATGGCCGTCGTAATAGAATAATCCCGAAATTGGCTCTGTTTGGGTGGTGTTTTTATATTCAGATTTCTTTCTTTTTTGAAAAAATTTCCGACAAACGCCAAAAAATGTTCGAGCAGAACTGATTTCTTATTATCAACTTTGTAAAAAAGAGGAGGTTAAACTATGAGAACACATTACTTTTTTCGGATGCTTTGCGTTTTATGCCTGGCTTTTTTATTCGGCGGACAGGCCGTAAATGCGCAACGGAGTTCAGTTCCGGCCAATGGTTTTTTGACCGGGCCACTCACAATGGATATCCACATTCCGCTCACAAAATCGGCCGGCAGAAGTCTTTCCGGTGGGATTCAATTACACAGCAATGACGCCCCGGTTTATTTTTCCGTCCTTACTTCGGCGGATCCCGACGCACCTTACCTACAGGCTACTTTACCCGCGGGAACCCCTTTAAATTCCTCCCTTATAATCACAGGCGAAGGCTTCCCCCTGCTGCATGTAACGGTGGCCGACATCCTGGGGAATGCACAGAACGACTACTCTGATGTGATTATCCGCCCCGTGCGATACGCCGAACCCACCCATGATTATTCCAATTCCATATCCACTCCGGGCGGTTCAGGAACCGAATCTTCCCCATCAACGGGCATCAAAAATAATGTGGATGTTTCGGTATATCCCAATCCGGCAAGCAACTATATCACCATCGTCACAGAGGGTGAAATTTTATGGGGCGTCGTGGAAATAGTAGACATCACGGGGAAAAAAGCAGGTGAAATTCCCACAGGTTCCGTTTCTTACCTTGGTGGAACAGACAGGATAACGCTGCCCCTCGACGGACTGAAAGAGGGTATTTACCTGTTCCGTTTTAAGACGAATAGAGAAACGTACACCCGAAAAGTTCATGTGATTAGATAGCATACGGATCCTTACACTAAATGTACCGTCTCTCAAAAAGGGGGACGGTATTTTTTTGCAACCCGGCGCAGGGGTCACAAAATCCAAAGGAAATAAAGGTAGGCCAAAACCCACACCCACTCGGTGTAAAACCAATAATGCGTTAAAAGTTGTAAGCGTTTTCTATAAAAGGGATCAGCCAATATGACGATGGTCATTGCCGGATCTGAGACCCTCCGATGAAAATACCAGGCCCGGTAAAAGGACCAGGCAATGCCCACCAAAAGGTGCAGTAAATGAATGGCACTCAAGATGACCAGAATACTATTGCCCTGTTTTTTATCGGGAAGCAAAAACCACCCGTACGCCTGCAAAACGCAAAACAGAAGCCCGCCGAAACCGACCATCCAAAGCCGGGTTTCCACCTTTCGCAGTTCATCCGAATCAAAAGCCTTATGAATATCACGCAGAAAAAAACCACTGAAAACCAATAAGATAGTATTCAGGGTGAAAATGCGGGGAAGGCGGGAAAATGATTCATCCGAAGCCTCTTTGAGGGCATAATGACTGTGGGCCAAAAGCAGGGTGAAAAACAGTAAGGCACTGCCTGCCATAAAGAAATAGAGCATGACGGCCTGCGGGGAACTGTTTTCCGAACGGGAAAAAAAGGAATAGAGTTTTTTTCGGTAGCTCACGAAGGAATAATTACTGATTATACACTAAACAATCAACCTTTTAACCGGTTTTCGATTCGGCGATTCTGTCCGGATTTGGTTTTTTTCCAGACAATTTTATTTACTTTGCGCCTTGTAACCAATAAATAAGCAAACTTATGTCAGAAATTGCAGCTAAAGTGAAAGCCATCATAGTGGATAAACTGGGCGTGGATGAAAACGAGGTAACCGAAACCGCGAGCTTCACCAACGATCTCGGAGCCGATTCACTGGACACCGTGGAACTGATTATGGAATTCGAAAAAGAATTCAACATTGCCATTCCAGACGATCAGGCTGAAAAAATCAGCACCGTGGGAGAAGCCATAAAATATATCGAAGAGAACGCAAAGTAAACTCTTCCAACTACATCTGATGGGATTAAAACGGGTAGTAATTACCGGAATCGGTGCACTCACCCCGATCGGCAATTCGGCAAAAGAATTCCGTGACGGATTGTTTTCAGGAGCCAACGGGTCGGCACCTATTACCCGTTTTGATTCTTCTCTTTTCAAAACCAGATTTGCCTGCGAGGTAAAAAACTTCGATCCGCTCCAATTTATGGATCGGAAAGAGGCTCGCAAGGTGGACCCTTTCGTGCATTATGGCGTTGTTACCTCCGATGAGGCTATTGCCGACAGTGGAATTACCCACGAAAATACCGATATGCTCCGCGCGGGAGTCATTTTCTCCTCCGGCATCGGAGGACTTGGTACACTACTGGAAGAGTTGAGTAATTACGGAAAGGGTGACGGAACACCCCGCTTCAATCCCTTCTTTATTCCCAAGGCCATCATTGACATTGTGGCCGGCCACATTTCCATCAAACATGGCTGGATGGGTCCCAATTACGCGGTTGTATCTGCCTGTGCTTCATCTACCCATGCCCTGATAAACGGATTTGATTTGATCCGCCTTGGCAAAGCAGATGTCATACTGGCGGGCGGTAGTGAGGCGGCGGTAAACCAAGCCGGGATAGGCGGGTTCAATGCCATGCATGCACTTTCTACACGCAACGATAGTCCGGAATCCGCTTCCCGCCCATTCGACAAAGACCGTGACGGATTTGTGCTGGGTGAGGGTGCCGCCGCTTTGGTTTTGGAAGAGTACGAACATGCCATACGGCGCGGAGCCAAAATTTATTGCGAAATCGGCGGAGGCGCCGCCACGGCCGACGCCTATCATATAACCGCTCCGCATCCCGACGGGCTGGGCGCATCCGAAGTAATGCGCATGTGCCTGCAAGATGCCGGTATGAAACCGGAAGACATCGATTATATCAATGTGCACGGAACTTCAACTCCCTTGGGAGATATTGCGGAAACAAAAGCTATTCTTTCCGTTTTCGGCGAACACGCCTACCAGCTGAATATCAGCTCCACAAAAAGCATGACAGGCCACCTTCTTGGAGCCGCGGGAGCGGTAGAGGCACTGGCCTGCCTTTTTTCCATAACCGAGCAGCAGATTCCTCCCACCATCAACCATTTCACCGACGATCCCGAAATTGACCCAAGGCTCAAACTGACTTTCCATTCAGCTGAAAAAAGAAAGGTAAGAGCGGCATTGAGTAATACATTCGGATTTGGGGGGCACAATGCCTCCATCATTCTCAAAGAGGTGAAGTAGGCTTGATTTTCTTTCAGCAACCGAAAATTCCAGACTTTTTCCATCCGGACTTCAAAAAATTCCTGATTAAAACCATTGGTTATTCGCCTTCGGATTACACCCCGTATTTTCAGGCATTTATCCATAGTTCCTTTATCAACAAACGGAAACATCAAAATTACGGTCACAATGAACGGTTGGAATTTTTAGGCGACCAGATACTCAATACCATTGTTGGCGAATACCTGTACAGTCAATTCCCACACCTGGACGAGGGCCGGCTTACCCGCATAAAGACACGGTTTGTTAGTAGAAAAACCCTAAACAAACTGGCCCATAATATGAATCTCATTTCTTTTATTGTCGGTGATTTCAGGGGAGGCGAACCACCCGAAGATGCCAAGGGGAATACCCTTGAGGCGCTGGTCGGCGCGATTTATCTGGACAAAGGGTTCAAAAAAACAAAAGAGGTAGTGATTAATCGTTTTTTTGATAAGCACCTGAATCTACTGGCCCTGATCAGCTCAGATGAGGATTATAAAAGCCGATTGGTCAAATGGGCTCAGAAAAATAAAAAGACTCTTTTGTTTGAAGCCGAAGACATTTCCGAATCCAACAAAGAAAGAAGTTATAAGGTAACGATTTGGATGGACGGAGAAGCGGTAGGTTCCGGTTTTTCACGCAACAAAAAAGAGGCAGAACAAGACGCCGCCCTTCAGGTTTGCAGCCAACTTTATCTGTAATCAAGGCTTCAATCCGATTTCCATTTTTACCGGTTGGTGGTCGCTGAAAGCAAAATCCAAATTCATAACCCCTACCGAAAGAACCTCCACATTGGGAGAAACCAGATAAAAATCAATCACGTCGGTGCCCGTTTTACCCGCCTTGTAAGGCTCATTGAGTTTTCGGTTAGTGGGGTAACTGGTATCAAAAGCCCATTGCCAACCGACAGATGGAAAATCGGCAGGCACGTTCATCTGCACGGTAGCCGCCAATCCGGGTAACGGACTTGTGTATCCGGGAGGAGCCTGATTCCAGTCGCCGCCGGCCACTACATAATTACCCTTACCAAACTCCCGCAGGAAAATAGCCTTCAATGAATCCATCTGGGTCTGTTTTACCGAACCGTCGTCATAGGCAGACAAATGAAGATTGTACACTACCAGATCTCTGCCCGAGGGAAGCGGATAGCGCCATTCCAATAAACAACGGTCCAACATAAAGAGGCCTACGGGCCATTTTGCATCAGGCTCAAGGGCCAAACGTCTTGAAAATTCAGGCCGAAAGCGGGATAATGACATCAATCCCCCGAGGCATTTTCCATAGGGATTGGAAACGGGCTGGGGAACAAAGCGGCAATCATAATTTACCGCAAAAGAAGAAACATGTGTTCTCAAATTTTCGCGGATGGCTTGCTCCTGGTTGATATGCCAACTTCTTCTGGAGTCTCGGTCAACCTCCTGCAACAACAAAAAATCAGTAGCCGACTGCTCTTTCAAAAAACCGGTGATGCCGTTCAAATATTCCTCCGTGGTGGCTTTGCTTTGGCGCACTCCTGATCCTCCGTCAAAAAAGAAATCACTCTTGGCGCCCAATCCGGAATACCCGATGTTCCAAATTACGAATGAAAACTTACCGGCCGAGTCTGGAAAAGAAACGCCCGAACCTTCAAGTGCGGAATCCTGAACCGGAAGAGGCCTAAAATCATCCAGCGTCATCGCACCTAAAAACAAGGCGAAAAACAAAATAAGAATGCCCAACATGGCACCGCAGATTTTCAAAAATTTTTTCATTCGGTGATTTCTTGAATGCTACGAAGTTGCAAATAAAATGGAAACCCTCTCCCATTTTTTAAATCAAACCCGATGGTACATGCATAAAATCATAAAAATCCTGCCCCGCATGCATCATCATGAATAAATCTCGGTTAAGTTTGTCTTACGAAGACGTTACCTCTCATTTGAAAATAGTTGGCCAAATATTCCGTGCGCTATGCCTATATTTATGTGCATTACCCCTTCAGGTGAACGCTCAGGATCCCGCCCTGTCCGGAAAAATCTTAGACAAAGAGACAGGAATCGCCCTGCGTGACGTAAATATTTTAGCCACCCCGCTGGATGGAGGAAAAGAAACGGGTACCACATCCATGAAGGACGGAGTATTTCAACTTAATCTTCCCGCTCCCGGAGCTTATCTTATTCGATATAGTTTCATCGGATACAAAACAAAGAAAGACACCTTGCGGATAAAGGAGAGTTTCCATGTGGGCGAAGTGCGGCTGAAGCCCGAAAAAACCGAGTTGAAACCGGTAAACATCGAATCGGAAAAAACGGTTTTTGAGGATGATAGCGACAAAACCTCTTACTCGCCGGATGAAAAAATGATGCAGTCGGGTGCCTCAGTCATTGAGTTTCTGCAAACAGTGCCCTCGGTCAATATCAACGATAAAGGAAAAATAACCCTGCGCGGAAACTCCAAAATAACCGTAATGATTGACGGAAAATTGGCCGGAATAAGCAGTTCAAACATGCAGGCCATTTTAGAAAACCTGCCTGCTTCCGCCATTGAACGGATTGAAATCTATGACAATCCAGGGGCAAAAATGAATGCCCAGGGAACGGGAGGAATCATCAATATCATCACAAAAAAAGGCGAAGGCCAAGGATTTTCGGGATCAGTGGGAGCGGCCATAGGCCTTCGGGAAAAAGCAAACAGTACCGCATACCTTACCTACCGGACCAAAAAAATCAGTATTTACGGAACTTACGGTTTCCGTTACGGCAAATTTGCCTCCTACGATACCGATACAGGCCAAAACCGAATTCCGGGAGTATCAGAGTGGAACTTCAACAGGCGTTTTGAAGGCAGGCTGATCGAAGGCTCCCACAGCGGCAGCTTCGGTGTTGATTGGACTCCGAATGAACGAAATAGCGTGAACATTACCGGCTTGGGCAGCTTTGTTTACGGTGTTTCCAAAAACACCGGACGTTTCCGGCAGTTCTTTGACGGAGAGCTGCCATTTGATGAGTTTACGCGGGATGTTTACCGCCGGGAAAAGGAATTGAACGCGGAAGGAGCGATGCTCTGGTTGCGCAAATTCCGAAATCCAAAACAGCAGCTCGAAACCGAAATTACCTACGGGTTTAATGCGCAAAGAGATATAAACGACCTTGGACGGACGCGCGGAACAGAAACCGACCTGAGAAAAACCGACCGAAACCAAGGCTATCATTTTGCCTCTTTTCGAAGCGATTTTACCCTGCCCGTGTCCAAAAATATCAAGTTTGAAACAGGCATCCGATACACCGGACGATTTATCGAAAACAGCTTTTACTCGTCCCGGCGCGAAGACCGATTCGGGTTTTGGCTGCCCGATACATTTCTGGTCAATACATTTCGGTACCGGGAACACGTGGCGGCCTTTTATGCCGAATACTCCCATAAAATAAACAGATGGAAATACCGCCTCGGCTTTCGGGGAGAGCCCACATTTCTGCGCACCGAATTGGCCGACGGAAGTTTTTCGGCAGATAAGTTCTATTTCGGGTGGTTCCCGTTCGCCGGACTATACTACGACATCAGCAAAACCTGGGAAACGAAACTCACCTTTGCACGTCGCATCTCACGCCCGAAGCCCGGTTCGCTAAACCCCTTTACCGATTTTTCAGACCCGCTCGACCTTCGTTTCGGAAATCCGGACCTGAATCCCGAATACCTGAATACCCTGGAGTGGGCGGTGCAATTTAAAAAAGGTGACTACCTTTTTAAAAGTGCCTTATTCGGGCGACTATACAATAACCCGTATGGCCGTATCCGTTATTTGGACACCGGTTCTGTAGTAATCACCACTTCGCTCAATTACCGGGGAGAACAGCAGGCAGGGCTCGAACTGATCGGTGCCGCCAAGCTTTTTAAATCCGTAACCCTGTCGGCCAATGTAAACCTCTATTACTCGCATATTGACGCCACGGATATTCAACCCGGACTGCAAAACAGCCTGTTCGGCTATGAGGCAAAGCTTTCCGCCGCCTGGTTTCTACCCAAAATCGTATCGGGCCTTTTTGTTTTCAATTACCGCGGACCCGACATTCTGTTGCAAGGAAAAACACGCGATACGTGGAGAATGGATGTGTCAGTCCGCAGAAGTTTTTTAAAGGACAAGCTTACCCTCACGTTCAGTGTGCGCGATATATTCAATACCTGGTTCGGATATCGTGAAACCCGGGCAGAGGATATTTCCCGCTTCACCGTATCCAAAAATGAAACCCGCATCATCATGGCGGGAATAATTGTTAAGTTTGGAAAAGTAAAATCGGCAGAAACTCCTGTAGAGCAAGATTTCCCCGCCGATGAAAATCGTAATAACGAAGAATGACATACATGAAAAAAACAAACAAACTCACGATCCTTCTCTTTTTCGGATTCCTCGCATTTTTCCATGCTTCGGGGCAGTTAATCGTAAGCGAATTCAATTACCAATCCGATTCTACGCTTAACTCGGGCGACTGGATTGAATTCTGGAACAACGGATCCTCCCCTGCAGACCTCTCCGGGTGGAAGATGGAAGATGGAAATATTCTGAATCCGGTTTATGTGATTCCGCAAGGAACCATAGTTCCGCCCAACGGACGATTGGTTGTTGCCGAAAACCTGACCCGTTTTGATCAACTCCATCCGGGAATAACCCGAATAGGTCCGCTCGGGTTTGAATTTTCAAACCAGGGGGAAACCGTCACTCTGAAAGATGCCGCCGATCTGGTGCGCATTCAATTCACGTTCGATGACAGCCTTCCCTGGAATAAATGTGCCGACGGATTCGGAAGAACCTTGGAACTGATTGATCCGGCCATAGCACCGAACAACGCGGAAAACTGGCGTTGCGGCTGCATCAAAGGGTCGCCGGGAGCCGCTTTTTCTCCTTGTACGACAGAAAATCTGATTATTTCGGAAATCAACTACCGTTCACCTCTTCAGCAGATTTCGGGCGACTGGTTTGAATTGTGGAATCGCACCAACAGCTCACTCAATTTGGCCGGCTATAAATTACGTGATGACAATAACATAAATCTATACACGTTTCCAAGCGGCACATTCCTGAATCCACAGGAAAGAATAGTCATATTCAACGATGCCGTTAACTTCAATTCCATGTACCCGAATGTAACCAAAAAAACGGGACCATTTCTTTTCAACTTGGACGGCAACGGAGATGCCATCCGCATTTATAATAATCTGGACCGGCTGGTGCAATCGGTATGGTATGATGATGACGGTGCATGGCCCAAATGTGCGGATGGAAACGGCTACACCCTGGAGTTGGATACCGCATTTGCCCAGCCCATGGATATCTGCTCAGTGGAAAGTTGGTTTTGCGGATGCCCCGGAGGTTCGCCCGGAACGAAATTCATCAATACCTGCGGTCTGGATGTAGAAATGGTCCAGGAACAAATTTCCTTTTCCATACAGCCTGTTCCATCCGAAGGACTCATCACCCTGACCACGGAAGTTTTCCCTGCCGAACTGGTTCTTTATTCCGGAGAAGGGAAAAAGGTGCAAACTACTCCCGTTTCAGGCGGAGAAACCACTTGGGACTTATCCACCCTTCCCCGCGGTTTTTACTATGTGCAAATACAAACCGAAAAGGGAAAAACAGCTGTCAAGAAAATAATTCTGCACTAATCAGGGACGTAGGGGATTGCAGGGGCTGCAAGGCCTGTAGAGTTTCATGGGCACCTGAGTCATGGATGGATCCAGCACCATCGTTGTGTCAGGCTGCAACCGCCAGTCTTTGCACCGCTGGGTATGTCCCTGCGGACCATACGCAAATTTTTCAGGAAAAAATACCTGATAAACGCCTGTTTCTAATTTCTGGGTAACCTGTCCGGCCAAGGTTGTGGCTAAATTCAGGGTATCCGTGGTTCCTTTTTTGATGAAAAAAATACGGCTTGAAGCAAACGGCTTCTCCTTCTCGCTTTCGCGCATCAGGGTTTCATCCAAACGGGCGGCATAACAGTATTTTTCTCGGACTGAAATCGTGAATGTATATTCTGCCAGGTTTTTGTTTCTGCTCACTTTACATCCGCAAAAAGCAACAACCGCCAAAGAAAGGATAAACAAAGACCGATTCATACTTTTAAAATTAAAACACCCGATTATCAGGCGAAATTACAGAAATTAGCCGCGAAATAGATAAAATCTGATGAGTCTTGTCGGGATAAAGGAAGATGAACTGCCGGAAGTAGCCGAACTCGCGCACGAAATTTGGACGGAATATTATCCGCCCATCATCGGCGAGACGCAGACAAAATACATGCTGAAGGAAATGTATTCTCTTGAATCCCTGAAAAAACAACGTAACGAAAAAAAGCACAAGTTCTTTTTTTGGATTAAAAACGACATTCCCGCAGGATTTGGCTCATTGGATTTAAATGCACCCGACCAGGCATTTCTCGCTAAGTTTTACCTGAAAAAATCAATTCGTGGAACAGGAGAAGGAACTCTTTTTCTGACCGAGTTGGAAAAACAAATTACAGATGCCGGAAAAAACAACCTTTGGCTCACGGTAAACAGACAAAACATAACCGCAATCAATTTCTACTTCAAACAGGGCTTCAAAATCAGCCGCTGTGCCGATTTTGACATCGGTAACGGTTTTTTTATGCGGGATTTCGTCATGGAAAAAAGACTGATTACAAAAACCGACGGACAAGTAAACCCCATTTAACCGCCAGATACGTGTCGTTAGACTTCAACTACATCGCCATAGAGGGAAATATCGGTGCAGGAAAATCAACCCTGACAAAACTCTTGTGTGAAGACCTGAATGCCACCGGGCTCTTTGAACAGTTTGCCGATAATCCGTATCTGCCGGAGTTTTACAAAAACCCGGAAAAAAATGCCTTTCCGCTGGAGGTCTCCTTTTTAGCTGAACGTTTCCGGCAAATGAAAGAGCTTTTTGAAAAGCCGGATATTTTCAAACCGCGCATCATTTCCGATTTCGTATTTGAAAAATCGGTCATTTTTGCCCGATTCACCTTGACAGAACCTGAGTTCATACTGTTTGAAAAAGTGTTTCGGCTTTTGCAGCCGGCCTCTCCCAAACCTGATGCCGTCATTTACCTGCATCGGGAAATTCCCTCCTTACGGGAAAATATCAATCGGCGGGGCAGGCCTTATGAATTAGAGATAAGCGACGATTACCTTCAAAAGGTTACGGAGGGATATACCCGTTTTTTAAAAGAAACCCCGGAAATCCCATTGGTTTTGGTGGAAGCCGATCAATTTGATTTTCTCAATAAACCCTCAGATAGAGCGGATTTATTGATTTATTTACAGACAATAAAGACAAGAGCGGGATTAAACTTTTACGCTAAGTGAGTGTTTATTCGGCGCAAGTGTTAAATTTGGCACAGTTTTTTCTAAAAAAGTTTCACAAAAAAGACAAAAACAAATACCATGAATGTTTACAAGGCTTTACCGATTATTCTGAGCGCACCCCTTTTGATGGTAGGTTGTGCCAAGTTTAATTTGGACAAGGTGACCTATACGGTTACTCCAAACCCGCTTGAATACCGCAACGATTCTGTTGCCGTAACCATCAAAGCGGATTATCCCAAAAAATCCATTCCGAAAAAAGGACATGCCGTATTGACTCCCTCCCTGGAATTCAACGGACAATCCGTTGCCTACCCGACATTAAAAGTGAAAGGGGAAAAATCAAAAGGTGAGGGTCAGGTACTGAATCATAAGTCAGGCGGAACGGTTTCTTACACGGGAACCATTCAATACCGTGACGGCATGCAGCGTTCTGAACTGTTTGTAAAAGCCAACGGATTTACCATGAGCAGCAAAGGCGAGAAGGAAAAGTTCTCCGGAAAAACACCTAATGCGGTTGCTCAGGGTGTTATCGTAACTCCCCTCCTGGCCTATGTGGATGCGAAAAGTATGGCTGTCGGAAAACACAACTATGGTCCTATTTTCAAAACAGGCACATCTGTACTTTACTTCGCCTACAACAGCAAAGAAGTACGCGTGACAGATAAAAATGGAAACAAACAAAGCGTATCGGAATTCAATCAGTTTGTAGATAAGCAAACGAAAGATCAATCTTCCTTTAAAGGAATGGATGTATTGGGTTATGCTTCTCCAGAGGGTAAAGAAGACCTGAATGCGAAACTTTCCGCAGGGCGTTCGGAAAATTTCAGCAAGTTACTGCAGAAAGAAGTGAAGAAAGTAAATAAAGAGCTCGCTTCTTCAGCCGCTATGAAAACCGAAGCCAAAGGAGCTGACTTTGCGGGTTTTGAGAAAAAACTGAGTGAGAAAGCCGGAGGAAGCGGCTCTAAGGTAAGCTCCATCGTTCGCGGAGGTGTTACCAACGCAGAGTTGCAAAAACAACTGAAAGCCATGGACGCCTCACTGGCCAAGCAAATTGAAAATGAGGTATTATCACCGCTGCGTCGCGCAGAAGTAATTACTACGGTGGAATTAAAACCCAAAACTGAGGCAGAACTGAAATCCCTCTCTGTGTCAGATCCAGCTTCTTTAACCTACGAAGAACTTCTTTACACTTCACAGACTTTCATTTCGGACAACAATACCCGTTTGGCGATCAATCAAAGCGCCACCAAAGTAAACCCCAATGATTGGAGAGCTTACAACAATGCCGGTGCAGCTGCAGCTTCATTGGGCAAATGGGATGTGGCCGAGAATGAGCTGCGTGCAGCCGAAAAAGTAGCTCCCAACGAAAAAATGGTATTGTCTAATTTGGGTCGAGTTTTCTGGAACAAAGGAGATCGCAAAAAAGCGGAAGAATATTTCGATAAAGCGTCAGGATTCCCCGAGGCCGATCAGGCAAAAGGAACCATCCTTATTCTACGTGGTAAATACACGGAAGCTGTTTCCAAGTTTGGAAGCGCCAATACATTTAACTCCGCGTTGGCCAAATTGTTGGCAGGCAGAGCAGGTGATGTAGAAAGCACGTTGAACGGTGGAGCGGATAAAGACAAAGCGCTTTCCGATTATCTGAAAGCCATTGCGGCAGCCCGTCAGGGCAATAAAGACAAAGTGCTTTCGAACCTGAAAGCGGCTTTCGGTAAAGATGCTTCGCTCCGCAACAAATCAAAAGATGATGCAGAGTTCATTAAATACCGTGAAGACGCCGATTTCAAAGGACTTTAAAATACTTCACCCCAAAAAGGAGTTCTTCGGAACTCCTTTTTTTTTGCCCATAACCAAAGGATTTACGACATTTATGGCATGAGATTGTTTTTCATTTTTCTGCTGGTGTGCGGTATTTCATGGTGTGCACAGGCACAGCAAAAACCCAAGAAAACCCCAAAATCAAAACTGCCCTACACAGAACGCAATGTCTACATCAATCCCAAAACAGGCTTTGTCCGCGGCACCCAGTCTTTTCCGAAAAGCAAGGAAAAGGCCCTGGCCTGCCTGATCATTCCCGGCTCAGGACCTACGGACCGAAACGGGAACAATGGGAGCATCTTAATGAGCAACGCCTATAAATTCCTCAGCGACTCTTTGGCTTCCGCCGGATTTGCCGTGATACGGTACGACAAGCGCGGAGTGGCAGAAAGCGCAGATCCTGATTTTCGGGAAGCGGACATGACCATAGACGAATATGTGAAAGACGCCGCCAGATGGATTAAAGACATGAAAAGTAATACCCGCTTTACCAAAGTGGTGGTTATCGGACACAGCGAAGGAAGCCTGATCGGCATGTTGGCTGCGGACAGCTCGGGTGCCGATGCATTTATTTCTTTGGCAGGTCCGGCAAGACGTGCAGACACTTTATTGTTAAACCAATTGCGCAATCAGTCCCTATCCATTTACGAAGAGTCAGAAAAAATTATCCGGCAATTGAATTCAGGGAAAAATGTAGAACAGGTATCTCCGCTGCTTCAGGCTGTTTTTAGGCCATCTGTACAAAATTACCTGAGAAGTTGGTTTAAATACGAACCGAAAACCATCATCAGCCAAATGAAAATACCGGTGATGATTGTACAAGGCACAACCGATATTCAAGTGGAACCTGCGGAAGGCAGTTTATTGCACCAGGCAAAATCCGAAGCCGATTTTTTGCTCATTTCCGGAATGAACCACATCCTGAAACAAGCCCCTGAAGATAGAAATGCCAATCTGTCCACCTACTTCAATCCGGAATTACCTCTTCACCCCAAATTGATTCCCGGTTTGGTGCAATTCCTTCAAAAAATAGAAACGACTCCGACAAAATGAATCTGGAAGAGTTGCGCGAATATTGCCTTTCCAAACAATCCGTGACGGAGTCTTTTCCGTTCAACGAACACGTGCTGGTTTTTAAAGTAGGCGGAAAAATGTTTGCCCTCACCGATCTGCAAGATGAAGAACCTTCCGTAAACCTGAAATGTCCTCCCGATTTGGCCGAAGAACTTCGCGACCGCTATGAGGAAGTGCAGCCCGGCTACCACATGAATAAAAAATTGTGGAATACCGTAAGACTCAACGGCCGTATTTCGGATACGCTTTTAAAACAATGGATTGATCTCAGCTATGAGCTGGTGATGCAATCCCTGCCAAAAAAAACCCGATCACTCCTTTTTATTTCTTCCCATTCATGACAAACTACAACCGTGCGCTCGGCACACTGATTACCGTATTTTTCTTTTGGGGCTTTGTGGCCGCATCCAACGGCATTTTTATCCCGTTCTGCAAGGCGCATTTTTTGCTTTCCCAATTCGAATCCCAATTGATTGATTCCACCTTTTACGGCGGATATTTCATCGGCTCCCTCATTCTCTGGCTGGCATCGCGTATTTCAGGAGTGGATATTTTGAATCAGATCGGCTACAAAAAAGGAATCATCTGGGGCCTCGGAATTTCCATCTTCGGCGCTTTGAGCATGATTCCGGCCGTGAATACGGGTTCTTTTCCCTTCATCCTTTCTTCGTTTTTTATCATAGCACTGGGATTTTCATTACAGCAAACCGCGGCACAGCCATTCGTGGTCGCGCTCGGAAACCCGGAAGGCGGAGCCCACCGCCTGAACCTGGCCGGCGGTATCAATTCATTTGGGACACTCCTCGGACCCATTTTGGTGAGTGTGATTCTCTTTGGTACCGTAGGGGGCGAAAAAGAAGTTTCCATACGTTCCATCAATCTGTTGTATGGTATACTGGCCGCCGTGTTCGGAGTAGTGGCGCTTTTTTTCGGATTTGCCAAACTGCCCAAAGTAACTTCAGAAGAAAAATTGGAAAAAGGGTACGGGGCATTAAATTACCCACAGCTTACCTGGGGCATGTTAGCCATTTTTGTTTACGTGGGCGTGGAAGTGACTATACAAAGCAACATGGGAGCCCTGCTTAAACTGCCCGAATTCGGAGGTTATGAAGAGTCCAAAATATCCCTGTTTATTTCCCTTTATTGGGGCAGCCTTATGATAGGCCGTTGGACGGGAGCCATCTCCGCATTTTCTATGAAAAAATCAATGAAGTATGTACTCACGGTAATCGTTCCCCTGATCGCGTTTCTCGTTATTCTGGGAGCCAACAGGCTTAATGGGGAAGATGTGAGCGGACTCTGGGTTTATCTTATCTGCATAGCGGTAATCATTGCGGGTTTCTTTTTGGGCGGTGAAAAACCGGCCAGAACACTTTTTATTTTCAGCCTGATGGCCATGACGGCCATGCTGATCGGTGTCTTCACCACAGGAAATGTAGCCGTGTTCGCCTTCATCAGCGGGGGGCTGTTCTGCTCCATCATGTGGCCCTGTATTTTCGCCCTGAGCATCACCGGTCTGGGGAAATTCACGTCACAGGGTTCTGCCTTTCTCATCATGATGATTCTGGGAGGTGCGGTCATACCTCCCATTCAGGGATATCTGGCAGATGTTACGGATATTCATACTTCCTACTGGATTGCCGTCGCCTGTTTCGCCTACCTCGCTTTCTTTGCCTTAAAAATCAACCTTGTTTTACGAAACAAGGGATATGATGTATCTTCCGCTACAAACGCTCACTGATGACAGAAAGGAACTTGGGCCGCCCGTTAGTTGCCGGAATTGACATAGGCGGAACCACCATTCGCGCCGGATTGGTTACTGAGGAAGGTGAAATACTCTGCAGCAGAGAATGGCTTACCCATGATTTCCCGGAACCGGAAAAACTTGTACATCGGCTGGCCGATGAATGCCAAAACATGGCGGAAGAATATTCCGGTTACACCTGGATAGGAACGGGAATTGGAGCTCCAAACGGAAACTTTTTCCGCGGCACCATTGAATTTGCCCCAAACCTGAATTGGAAAGGAATCGTTCCATTGGCCGCACGGTTGGAAGAAAAAACGGGAAAAACCTGCCTGCTCACCAACGATGCCAATGCGGGAGCCTTAGGCGAAATGTTGTTTGGAGGGGCGAAGAAAATGCAGGATTTTCTTTTCATTACATTGGGCACGGGCTTAGGAAGCGGTATCGTGTGCGGGGGCCGTTTAATTTACGGCCATGACGGATTTGCCGGCGAACTCGGGCATGTTATCGTGAACCCGGGCGGAAGGCTTTGCGGATGCGGGCGCAAAGGATGCCTGGAAACCTACTGTTCCGCCTCCGGTCTGGTAATGACCTACCGGGAAATACATACCCGACAAAACCCGGAATCCTTCGGAAAACCACAACAGGTAACGGCGAAACATATTTATGAATTGGCCGTGGAAGAAGATGTGGATGCATTGAACGCCTTTGACCAATTCAGCAGAACACTGGGAGAAGCGTTGGCCAATGCGGTAGCCATGACGTCCCCTGAAGCCATCTTCCTTTTCGGGGGATTGGCCTCTGCTGCGGATTTGATTATTCCAAAAACAAAAAAGTACATGGAAGCCGCCATGCTCCCTATTTTTCAAAATAAAGTTCAACTACTGCGCTCCGGATTGCCCGAAAATGATGCCGCCCTTTTGGGAGCTGCTTCGCTGGTGTGGAACCAACTCAAAAAATCATGAAAACCTACCTCTTTTTGGCCGGATTGCTGGGTTCCTTCATCTGGGTTAAAGCCCAAACTGAATTCGTAAATCCGTTTATCGGTACGGGAGGCACGGGGCACACGTTCCCCGGAGCCGCGGCACCCTTCGGCATGGTACAGGCGGGACCCGATACCCGCATTGACGGTTCGTGGGAAGGCTG
>CAYYRB010000015.1:40833-44537 GCA_964473995.1 uncultured Candidatus Competibacteraceae bacterium
TCAAAAAACGATACGCTTCACCTGATTTTTGACCTGAAACACCGGGACGAATTATTGGACGGAACCATAACACAAATTAATCCGCAGGAACTGTCGGGTATGCGGAGAAGCAAAGCCTGGGCAAAAGACCAGACCGTTTATTTCCATCTTACCGCTGAAAAGCCCTTTTCGCTAAAAAAATATGGAAATAAGGCCGACGTGTTTGTGTTATCCTTTCCGGTTAAACAAAATGAACCCGTTTTATTCAAGGTCGCCCTTTCAGGAACAGACGATGACGGTGCAAGAACAAACAGGAAGGAAATTCCCGGATTTGATTTTGAAAAAACACGAAAAGAAACACGCGAAAAGTGGAATCGGGAGCTGTCCAAAATACAGGTTGCGGGAGCCGGTGAAAAAGAAAAAATCAATTTTTACACGGCACTTTATCACACCATGATACACCCGAGCCTGTTTTCGGATGTGGATGGACGTTATCGGGGTCGTGATGGAAAGATCCACGGGGCAGAAGGTGAAACCTACACGGTTTTCTCACTTTGGGATACCTTCCGGGCGCTTCATCCTCTGCACCATATCATTAACCGAAAACGCAGTGCCGATTTTATAAAGAGCATGCTGAACCAATACCGGGAAGGAGGCCGTTTGCCCATGTGGGAACTATGGTGCAACGAGACCGACTGCATGATCGGTTACCATGCCGTAGCCGTTTTGGCCGATGCGTATACCAAGGGAATACCGATGGATTTGCCGCTTGCCTTGGAGGCCTCCGTGGCCAATGCTCAGCTACCCAATTGGAGCATACTGACGTATGCCCGCAAAGGATACTTGGAAATTGGCGATGAACCGGAAAGCGTAGCGAAAACATTGGAATATGCCTATGATGATTGGTGTATTTCCGTTTTGGCCCGAGCCGCCGGAAATGAAAAAACAGAAAAAGAATTCCTTCGGCGGGCCGGTTCCTGGATTCATCTGTCAGACCCGGAAACCGGATGGATGAGGCCACGCATAAACGGAGGAAGACTTACCCCATTTGATCCGCGTGAGGTAAACAACCATTACACCGAAGCCAATGCACTGCAGTACTCATTTTTCGTCCCGCAGGATATCTATGGACTGATAAAAACGCTGGGCGGTAAAGAACGTTTCGAAAACCTGCTGGATCAGCTTTTTAGTTATGACAGCCGGACAACCGGGCGCACACAGGCCGACATTACCGGGCTGATCGGTCAATATGCGCATGGCAATGAACCGAGCCACCACATGGCCTATCTGTATAATTACACAAACAGTCCACACAAAACGGCCCGTTATGTCCACACGATTTTAGACAGTTTATATCAACCCACTCCGGAAGGATTACCCGGAAATGAAGATTGCGGACAGATGAGCGCATGGTACGTTTTCAGCGCCATGGGCCTTTACCCGGTGACACCCGGAAGTCCTTATTATCAGATCGGGTTTCCAATTTTTGAATATTCTGATATTTTGTTGGAAAATAGGAAAACCTTCCGAATAACAGCGAAAGGAAACACCAAGGGTCAATTTCATCTTGGGCGGGTTGTACTTAATGGAAAAGAAATTCAACGAACCTATATAACACACGATGAAATAATGCAAGGTGGAACCCTTGAACTCACCTACTCATCAGAGGCAAGCGGGAATATAATGGAGAGTGCACCGGATTATTTTGCACCACCGCTGCAGGTGGCCGCACCGGAAATACGCGCTTCCCAAAAACCGTTCAAGGATTCACTGCAGATAGACATCATCCCCTACAGCGACAATCACCGTGTGGGCTACACCGCGGATGGTTCAGATCCGAAAACACAAGGCATGATGTACACGGCTCCTTTCTTCATCAAAGAAAAAACCCGGATCCGTGCCGTAGCCATTCATTCCGATGGAAGCATAAGTGCTGAAGCGTCCTCGGAATTTCGCCCGTTTCCACATCCGGAAAGGTCGGTAACCCTATTTTCAACGTATAACCGGCAATACTCCGCCGGAGGGGCAGATGGCCTTATTGACGGAATACGGGGCGATGAAAATTGGCGAAAAGGCCACTGGCAGGGGTATCAAGATACCGACTTTATTGCCGAATTGGATTTAGGGAAACCGCGGTTTTTAAAGCAAATTTCCGTCGGGTTTTTACAGGATTTGCGGTCCTGGATTCTGATGCCGAAAAAAGTACATTTCACCTGGATGGATGAGCAACGCAAAATCTTGGGAACTCGTAAAATTGACATTTCCGTGGATGATAAAACGGAAGCGGTTTTCATTAACGAAATTGCAGCGCCCGTGAATGCAGAACGTATACGATACATAAAAATAGAAGCTGAAAATTACGGACGGCTTCCCGCATGGCATCCCGGCGCTGGAAACCCCGCCTTTATTTTCACGGATGAAATTCTTCTAGAGTAATCGATTTTCGGCCGATAAAAATGCCGACCATCCTAATTCTAGATTAGGTTAAAAAAACAAAATAGCGTACCCCGTGGATATCAGAAAGCGTTTCCAATAAAAAACGCCGTATGAATACCTTGCTCATTCTTCTTTCCATTTTGGTTGGATCTGCTGAAAAAACCACATCCACACCCATAGACGAGGCACTGACACAGCGGAAGGTGACGGTATCCGTGCGGGCGGCAGACAATAGCGCGCATTACCAACAGCCCGTGTTGTTGGAGATACGGAATATCAGCGGGTCGTCCATTTCGGTAGATATACCCGTAGGCCGTTTATTTGCGAGCCATGACACCACCGAACAGAATTTTGTTTCTACCGAACCGCTGCTTGCGGATTTAAGTCCGGGAGAATCGCGCACTTATCCGGTTTCAGCCATGTGCATCAACCATCACAAAGCGGCGCCCTCTGCCAAGAATCCGTATCAAATGAAAAAAAGTGCGGATGGGCAGCTGCTCAAAACCGCCCGGTTTATCCATCAAAAAAAATTATCCGGCTCTTATTTGGGGCAGACGGCCATTTGGTGCATCAGCGACAGGGAACCCTTGGAAAATATTTTTGGGTATGATGATGCCGCGGTAAACGAAACCGCCGCTTTTTTGGCCCAACTCACAGGACGTCCGCTTCCGCCTGCGCCGGCAAAAGATGATTATCTGCGCAACCCGAGGGCAACACCGAAGCGCAGCGTGGGTGGAGAATTTGAGTTTCGTTTTTCACAGACTAAAGCTGTTCATATAGCCATGTTTAATTCGGACAACATTGCCGTAAGGGAATTATATAACAACCCTGCGGAACAACCGGGAAATAAAAAAATTGCCTTTGAATTTGATTTTTCGGTGTATAACCAAGGGCCTTATTCCATCCGTTTTCTGGCGGATAACCGGATTCTCATGGAACAGGAAATCGGATTTTAATCTTCTTTTTTGCCAAACTTTCGGTCAAACAGGATCGGCCCGAAAGGAAGAAGCGAAGCCAATACGGCCAAGGCCACTTTCCCCGGTTTCCAGCGGTGTTCCACGGCCACATGCAGCCCTGCAACCATGTAGGCCACAAAAAGTATCCCGTGAACCCAGCCTGTAATTTGTACCGCTTCGGGCATACCGGCAAAATATTTTAAAGGCATGGCCACACCCAACAAAAGCAGGTAGGAAAGTCCTTCGGCGAGACTGATATAGCGAAATCGGGTAAAGGAGTCAAACAACCAAGAAAATGCCATGCTGATTTTTTGGGGCAAGATTATAAAAAAG
>CAYYRB010000016.1:0-8476 GCA_964473995.1 uncultured Candidatus Competibacteraceae bacterium
CATACCCAGGCTACCGAGGCTTTATATGCCCGTTATCCTTGGTTAAACGGTTTGGATATCGTAACCGATGAGGTAGTGGAAGATAACTCGGGTGACGGAAGCGAACGGGCAGTGAAAATCATTCCCGTCGTGGTGCATATTCTGCACAATTACGGACCTGAAAATATTTCGGATGCTCAGGTGCATGACGCCATCCGAATCATCAATGAAGATTTTCAAAAACGTCAGCCTGATTCAGGCAGTATTGCTTCGGCGTTCAAGCCTATCGTAGGGAAACCGAATTTTGAATTTCGATTGGCCAGAAAAGATCCTTCAGGAAATTGTACCAACGGAATAACCCGCACGGTTTCCACCCATACCTTCAATGCCGGAGAGGATGCCAAAAGCATTGCTCCGACATGGCCCAGAAACCGATACATGAATGTTTGGGTGGTGCAGAAATTAGAAAATGGGGCAGGTGGTTACACGTATACGCCAGGCACTGCCCAGTGGCTGCCGCAAACGGATGGTATTATTTTGGTAAACCGACAATTCGGGGGTATAGGAACCTCAACCGGCGGGGCATTGGCAAGAAGAACCTTGACGCATGAGGCGGGGCATTGGTTTAATCTTCAGCATACCTGGGGCAGTTCAAATACTCCCGGCCTTGCATCAAACTGCAGCACGGATGACGGGGTTTCTGATACGCCCAATACACAAGGCGTAGGAAACCAAAGCTGCAACACGTCACAAAATACCTGCAGTTCGCTGGACAATGTGCAAAACATCATGGATTATTCCTCCTGTCCCATCATGTTTACCAACGGACAGGCCACGCGTATTGTCAATGCAGCCAATTCCAATACCGCCCAACGATCTAATTTATGGACATCGGGCAATCTCACCTTTACTGGAACGGCAGACGGATTTTCAGATACACTCTGTGCTCCGGTGGCTGATTTTAATACATCTACACGCATTGTATGCGTAGGAACTCCCGTACCCTTTACCGATCTTTCGTACAATGCCGCCGTTACCTCCTGGAGTTGGACATTCAATAATATCACCGACGGTGTGACCCAGCTCACATCTGCCGATCAGAATCCATCCATGCAATTTACGGTTCCCGGTATTTATTCCGTAACTCTTTCCGCAACAAACGGGCAGGGCTCTGCTTCCCGCACCAAAGCGGGATATGTGCGGGTTTATCCGGCCGGAGCCCAAATAACGGCCAACGGTTTCGTGGAAGACTTTGAGGGAGCCGTGGAAGCAGGCGGCTGGTTTGCGGTAAACGACAGTCCGAATGGATGGCAGATTAATTTAAATGCTTCCGTGAGCGGCGCAAAATCTATGATGGTGAAGAATTACCTTTCAGGGGCTAATTCCGAAGTGCATGATTTATACACGCCCTCATTTGATTTGACTCAGGTGGCCAATCCCAAATTGGTATTTAAATATGCTTATGCAAAAAGGGCAACAGAAAATGATGACCGCCTGCGCGTGTATGCCTCCACCAATTGTGGAACATCATGGGCTCAGCTGAGTCCTCCCATCACCAATTCGAATCTTGTAACTGCCCCGGTACAGTCGGGAGGGTCATTTGTACCTTTGGCCTCCCAGTGGGCCACCAAAGAATTTACCCTGTCATCCACTTTTGCCAATTCGCCTAACGTACGCTTCCGTTTTGAGTTCACCTCGGACGGAGGGAATAACCTTTACTTGGAAGATGTTAATATTCCCGGAGCTGCGGGTTTTTCGGATGAAATTTCCGCAGAGTCAGGTTTTGAGATGTTTCCCAACCCGACGGATGATTTTGTAGATTTCGTATTTGCCCATTCACCTGAGGCTTCTGATTATTTGGAATTGCTGGATGCAGCCGGCCGATTGGTTATAAAACAAAATCTTTCCCAACAGATGCGTTTGGATGTATCGACTATGTCTGCCGGAGTTTACTTCGTTAAGATTGCACATGGTTCCCATTTGGGTATTAAAAAACTCATTATCCGCTAACTTGATGATGAAATCCATCTTACTGTCCATCGCAGCGATACTCTGCCTGAATAGCATTTCATTTACACAGGAGCAACCATGCGGTACGGATTGGATCAATTCACGGTTTGGCATCCAAAACCCGGATAAAGCCGCCATTCGTCAGCATTTGCTCCAGCTCATTGATGAAGAGGCCATGCATGCGGGCACACAAAGAAACACCTACGTAGTTCCCGTGGTGGTGCACGTATTGCACAAAGGCGGTCCGGAAAATATTTCCAACGAGCAAATCGAAGATGCAATACGGGTGTTAAACGAAGATTTAAGAAGGATAAATTCAGATACCGGAAACACGCGCAATGTATTTAAACCGCATGCCGCCGATTTTAACATTGAATTCCGGTTGGCGAAAAAAGATCCGCAGGGCAACTGTACCAATGGAATTACGCGGACTTTTTGTCCCATTTCCTATGAGGCGGATGATCGGGTGAAAGACAACTTTGAAGGAGGGATTGATGCCTGGCCGGTAGATAAGTATTTCAATATTTGGGTGGTGGGACGCATTCAATTGGAAACATCCGGCGTAATCGGGTATGCCTATTTTCCTTCGTGGGGTATGAGCGGAAACTACGGTGTGGTGATGGATAACAAATACATGGGTACCATAGGCACCGCCCAAGGACGCGACGGGAGAACGCTTACGCATGAAGTGGGCCATTGTCTGGAGTTGTATCATACGTTTCAAAGCGGATGCGGAAACAACTGCTCAAACTCGGGAGATCGGGTTTGCGATACTCCTCCTACGGCGGATGCAACCTATTCCTGTTCTTTTGGTTTGAACAGTTGTTCTAATGATGGAGTGGGGTCGGGTTCTGCCTTCCCTTCTGATGTTCCCGATCAGGTGGAAAATTACATGAGTTATAATCAAAATTTTTGCCAAAATATGTTTACCAAGGGGCAAAAACAACGCAGCGATGCCTCCATCAGCAATACGTTTCTTGCGCAGGTCGTATCTTCGGCCAACCTGATCAGTACGGGTGTCGCAGATGGATTAACTCTTTCTGCCTGTTCGCTAAATCCTGATTTTGCATGGTCCAAATCGCAGCTGTGTCCCGGAGATTCAGTTCTATTCTCTGATTTAACGCAAAATGGTTCGCCCGATTCGGTTACGTGGAATGTGCAAGGTCCGGTTTCCGGAACTTACTCAGGTGCTCCGGTGTTCATACCGCTCTCCGTACCCGGGATATATTCTGTTACGCAAACTGTTTATAACAGCCAGGGAAATCAGAGCATGTCAAAGAATGCCATTATCCGGGTCAGCGGCAACCCCGATTTTCAAAGTTGGATGTTTTACGATAACATGGATGAAAATCCGCTTACGTCTTCCCGTTGGATGAGTACAAATCCGGGGTACGGCGTAGGTTGGCAACAAAAATGGATAGCCTCGGCACAAAACAATGCGTTGCTGGTCTCCAACGCACAAACCGACGCCAATGACATCCGCTATGATTTGTTCAGTCCGGTGTATGATATATCTGGGATAAACCAGCCCCGTCTGCGCTTTAAAACGGCATTTTCCGCTAAGCCTTCCGGATCCGGAGATAATTTGAAGGTATGGTTCTCGAAAGATTGCGGTGCTACCTGGATTTTACGATTTACCAAAACCGGTTCCATGCTTACCACCATGCCTGAATCTTGGAATGCGGAAGAACCGGTGAACGGAAATGACTGGATTGAATGGGATATCAACATACCTGAGTTTTTTCAGGGAAGTACGCAATTTTCCCTTCGTTTTGCCTTTACCACGGGTGGCGGGAATGACCTGTATCTGGATGATATAAACATCATGGGAGTTTCTGCTTTGGAGCAAGATCAGCATACAATTATCGGGCTAAGTCCGAATCCTACGGATGACCTGTTCAGTATCATGGTCCCCGAAAATGAGGGTGTTTCCCGAATAGAAATCCGAGACGCGGGAGGCCGTAAGATACATTCGATCGAAGGCGATTACAGAGGCATGTACACATTTTCTTCGATTAAATTGGGACTTACCCCCGGTTGTTACTTCGTATCCCTTTGCGGAGCAAAGGAAACCTACATTCAGAAATTGGTGATAAGCGGAAAATAATGACGGGTAAAATTGAGCATTTGGGCATTGCGGTAAGCGATTTGGATGCAGCTGAAAAACTGTATGAAAAATTGCTGGGCACGGCTCCTTACAAACGCGAAGAAGTAGTATCCGAAAAGGTGCAGACGTCTTTTTTTCTGTCTGGGAATAATAAGATTGAGTTATTAGCCTCCACCGATCCGGAAGGGACCATCGCCAAGTTTATAGCCAAAAGAGGAGAGGGAATTCATCATGTGGCTTTTCACGTGGATGATATTCACGCGGAGATGGAGCGGCTGCGCAACGAGGGATTTACGTTGCTGAATTCAGAACCTAAGATGGGGGCCGACAACAAGCTCATCTGTTTCGTGCATCCCAAGGATTCTGCGGGTGTATTGGTGGAACTCTGTCAGGAAATACATTCCTGATCCATCCTAATTTAGTTTCTTTGTAGGAGTTTAAACCGCATACATGAACGGCCATTTGCATTTATACGATTCACTTACAGGGGCGAAGCGAAAATTTGAACCCATCAATCCTCCGTTTGTAGGCATGTATGTCTGCGGGCCCACCGTGTACAGTGATGTGCATCTGGGCAATTGCCGCACCTTTCTCACGTTTGATCTGCTTTTCCGTTACCTTACCCATTTGGGTTATAAGGTGCGTTACGTACGCAATATCACGGATGCAGGTCATTTGGAAAATGATGCGGATGAAGGCGAAGATAAAATTGCCAAAAAAGCACGCCTGGAACAGGTGGAGCCCATGGAAATCGTACAACGCTACACCGTCGGTTTTCGCAAGGTAACGGGATTGTTCAACATGCTTCCGCCCAGTATCGAACCCACGGCCACGGGGCATATCGTAGAACAGATAGAGATGGTGAAAAAAATACTGAATGCCGGTTTTGCCTATGAGGTGAATGGCTCGGTATATTTTGATGTATTGAAATATCAGGCACATTTTAAAAATTACGGCGATCTCTCGGGTCGTAAGATAGATGAACTCATTGCCGGAGCCGGAGCAGAAAAACGGACATTGGAAGGTCAGGATGAAAAACGGAATGCGGTGGATTTTGCCATCTGGAAAAAAGCGTCACCGTCACACATCATGCGCTGGCTTTCGCCTTGGGGTGAAGGTTTTCCGGGTTGGCATTTGGAATGTTCGGCCATGAGCACAAAATATTTGGGCGAGGAGTTTGATATCCACGGCGGAGGAATGGACCTGAAATTTCCTCATCACGAAGCGGAAATTTCACAAAACAATGCCTGCTGCGGACACTCGGGACCCCGATTTTGGCTTCATTCCAACATGCTTACCGTAAATGGAAGGCGCATGGGCAAATCGGAAGGTAATGCTTTTTTACCCGAAGAGTTATTCAGTGGGAATAACCCGCTTTCCGATAAGGGATTCAGCCCCATGACAGTGCGTTTCTTCATGTTGCAAGCCCATTACCGGAGTACCCTCGATTTTTCTGCGGAGGCTTTGGCTGCGGCTGAAAAAGGGTATCGACGGTTGGATGATATGATGCAGTTTTTACCCACTCTCAAAAGCGGTTCACATTCTGATTATAACTGGACGGAATGGAAGTTGCAGGTGTACGCTGCCATGAACGATGATTTAAACAGTCCCGTGGCCATTGCCCATCTGTTTGACGCCATTAAGCGGCTCAACTCGGTAAAGGAGGGAAAAGAACAAATTTCGGAACGGGATTTGGAGGATGTTCAACGGTTTATTCCGGAATGGGTGCATAACGTACTTGGTTTGGCTGATGAATCTGAGGTGCAGGGAGGAACTGAGCACGATCTGCTGCCCGGTTTGATGGAATTAATCATAAATTTGAGAAACGAGGCCCGTTTCCGTAAAGATTTTCATACTTCGGATGTAATTCGTGATGCGTTGAAGAATGCAGGCATTCAGCTGAAGGATGGTAAAGAAGGCACGGGCTGGGAAAAAATATAACGCATGCGCAATAAGAACTGCCTGAATTTATTTTTAGTAATGGTATTCGCTGTATCCTTTTTGGCGGGATGCGAAAATACACCGAAGGAAAAATCGAAACCTGCGTCTTCACCTTCACAAAATGAAGTTACGAAGCCTTACGTAGTTCCGCCTGAATTCAACGCAGACAGTGCCTATGCGTTTATCGCGAAACAGGTAAGCTTCGGTCCGCGTATCCCCAATTCTGAAAGCCAAAAGAAATGCGCTGAATGGTTGGAAAAAAAATTAAAACAATACACGCCTCATGTGATCGTGCAGAGTGGTACGGTAACTGCTCACACGGGTGAAGATTTACGCATGTATAACATCATGGCACGCTTTAAGCCGGAATCATCCAACCGTGTACTGCTCTGTGCCCACTGGGACACCAGGCCTTTTGCCGATATGGAGAAAGGGAATAAAAAAATGCGGTTTGATGGCGCTGATGACGGCGGAAGCGGTACGGGTGTGTTGTTGGAAATCGCTCGTCTGCTTTCCCAAAAACCGACCGATGTCGGTATAGATATCGTTCTTTTTGATGTGGAGGATTATGGAACCACGGAAGGGGGAAATGAATCCTACTGCCTGGGTTCCCAGTACTGGTCTAAGAATCCTCCCGTACCTGGTTATTTTGCCAAATACGGTATTCTGTTGGATATGGTAGGTGCAAAGGGAGCCCGTTTTGCCAAGGAAGGCTTCAGTGTTCAAGTGGCACCTTCCGTAGTGGAAAAGGTCTGGTCTGCCGCAGGAAAACTCGGTTATGCCGATCTATTCACGCAGGAAATGGCTCCTGGAGTTACGGATGATCACTACTTTGTCCGTAAGCATACCGGCATTCCCGTAATCGATATCATAAACTATGGAAAACACAATGGCGATAACGGTTTCGGACCGCATTGGCACACCGGGGATGATAACCTGAATGTGATAGATAAATCGGTACTAAAAGCTGTCGGTCAAACCGTTTTAGAGGTAATATATAACGAATGATTTTTTGTATGAAAGCACTATTTTCATTTCTATTCATGTTTTTTTCGATTGTTCCGTCCTTTGTTTTTTCGCAGGAGCCTGCAGGTAAAATAGAACCCGAACCCGGGTTTGCCGTTTCTGCAAAAGGCGACACCCTTTTCGGTAATATCAACTATATGAAGAAAACGGGCTATCGGCAATCTATGCAGGTTAAATTACCCGATCAAACCACCAAATCAATCAATGCCCGAAATTATGTTTACGTAAAGGTGGGAGGCGAAATTTTTGAATCTTTTTTGGTACCCGGAGGAGAGGAAAAACAATTTTTTTGGCAAAAGTCGGGCGGAAAAATTTTCTTTTACGAATACCAGTATGAGTTGTATCAACTGAATACCATGGTGACCAAAACGGAATACTACGTGCGGAAGGCCGGCTCCGAAGAGCTTCTGAAAACAGGTACGGGTAATTTTAAAAAGAAAATGGGTGACTGGATGGCGGATGCGCCCGAATTGATTAAAAAGTTGGAAAATAAAGATACCAAGTTTGAGGATCTGGAAGCCATCATAAACGAATATAACAAAAAATAAATCGGATGCATACCGAAATTCCAGAATATGATTTTGTTATAATCGGTTCCGGTTTCGGCGGTTCGGTATCGGCACTCCGACTCAGCGAAAAAGGCTATAAAGTCCTGGTGATTGAAAAGGGAAAATGGTATCGTAATGCCGATTTTCCCAAGAATAATTGGAATTTTAAAAAATGGCTTTGGCTTCCCTCTTTCCGGTTATTCGGCATCATGAAGCTTACCTATTTTCGGCATATCGCCATTTTAAGCGGTGTGGGCGTGGGCGGCGGATCGTTGGTGTATGCCAACACGTTACCTAAACCCAAAAGAGGATTTTATAACCACGGCTCATGGGCTTCGCTCGCCGATTGGGAAAACGAATTGGCTCCATTTTATGAGCAGGCGAATTTCATGCTTGGCTCGGTAAAAAATCCGCATCTGGGTCCCGCGGATAAAGCCTTGAAAGCCGTTGCAGAAAAGTCGGGGAAAGAAAATGAATTTGAGCCCACTCGCGTGGCAGTGCTCTTTGGGGATTCGCCCAATCAAACCGTTCCCGATCCGTTTTTCGGAGGTAAAGGACCTGATAGAACCACCTGCAATTATTGCGGGCAATGCATGACGGGCTGTCCAAATAATTCCAAAAATACATTGGATAAAAATTACCTGCATCTGGCTATGGGCATGGGCACGGAAGTGTGGGCAGAGCAGGAGGTCACCGGCGTAAATCCGCTGGATGGCGCGGCCGGAAGCACCGGATATGAAATGACCCTGCGGGACAGCACCCGTTTTTTTAAATTCACCAAAAAAGTAAAAGCCAAGGGCGTCATTTTTGCCGGCGGAGTGTTGGGAACCGTTCCCCTGTTGCTGCGTTTGAAACGGAAAACCCT
>CAYYRB010000016.1:8576-9766 GCA_964473995.1 uncultured Candidatus Competibacteraceae bacterium
CCCATCGGCTGGCTGCGCGTGTATTTTGTGCGCGATTTTGGCAAGCAGACCGTATTTATGCTCTTTATGCAAAGTATGGAAAGTACGCTTCAATTCAGGAAGTCCATCTGGGGAATCAGTTCCAAAGTGGCCACGGGAAATGCTCCCACGGCATTTATTGATGAAGCGCACCGTTTGTCGGAACTATATGCGGATGAAATAGGGGGAAAACCGCTCACCATTTTTTCGGAAACTCTGACGGGAATTCCATCCACCGCCCACATCTTGGGTGGATGCGTTATGGGTGCTGATGCGGAACACGGAGTGATTGACCGGGATAACCGGGTCTTCGGATATAACAACATGTGGGTGTGCGACGGTTCCATGATTTCCGCCAACCCGGGCGTGAATCCCTCGCTTTCTATAACAGCCATCGCGGAGCGGGCCATGAGCAAAATACCCTCAAAAAATCAGTAAAGCAATTCCCCCGGGTATTTTTCCCGGTGAATGCTGACCGCAGTTTCGTAAAGCATTCTTTTCAGCTCTTCCACATTTTCTTTTTCGACCGCTGAAATAAACACGCAGGGTGTGTTTTCTGCGGCCATGTAGGATTTTTTCAATTCGTCTAACGAGCTTTTTTGATTTTCCCCGTCGAGCTCATAGTCTTCCTGCTGTTTGTTTTCGTAGGCGTCTATCTTGTTGAAAACCAGAATTACGGGCTTGTCCAAAGCATGTATTTCCTCCAGTGTTTTTTTTACCACTTGGATATGGTCTTCAAAATGGGGATGTGAAATATCCACTACATGGAGAAGGATATCGGCTTCACGCACTTCGTCCAGGGTACTTTTGAACGATTCAATCAGCCGTGTGGGTAATTTCCGGATAAAGCCCACTGTATCTGAAAGCAGGAAGGGCAGATTTTCAATCGTTACTTTGCGCACGGTGGTATCCAGAGTGGCAAACAACTTATTGTCGGCATATACTTCGCTTTTGGACATCAGCCGCATCAGCGTACTTTTACCTACGTTGGTATAGCCCACCAGGGCCACTCTCACCAAATTCCCCCGGCTTTTTCGCTGTGTGGCCATCACACGGTCTATCGTTTTCAATTTTTCCCGCAGCAGCGAAATGGTATGCTGTATGGCTCTTCGGTCACTTTCAATCTGGCTTTCTCCGGGACCGCGCATCCCGATTCCTCCTTTTTGACGCTC